>DAOTXI010000099.1:0-8363 GCA_034435475.1 Anaerolineales bacterium | reverse complement strand
GCTTATATGCGAATAAACGAATATTTATAAGCTCATCATACATTTGTGACGATTTGCGCAATAGTGAAGGGTGTCATATTAAGTTTCGTTTAATGTCACAAAGATTGTGAGGTTATAATCTAAAAAATAGATTGAATCTGGCGCAAGAGCCTTTTCTCAGGCGACAGGGAGTGGAATATGGAAGTTTTTCAGAGAGATGCAATTTCAGTGGATGTTTCAGCCCGTTTGCGGGAATTGCGGGAGTCGCGGGGTATTTCAATGCGGACACTTGCCTCCCGAAGCGGTTTATCTGCAAATGCCTTGTCCATGATCGAACGTGGCAAGACATCACCCTCAGTCAGCACGCTGTATAAACTGGCTGCTGCATTGGGGGTCTCGATCACAGCGTTTTTTGGGACGGATGCGGGAAAAAAGAAGGCGGTATTTCTGAAACACGATGAGCGCGCGCGTCTTTCGTTTACACGCGGGGTCTTTGAGGCGTTGGGCGGGGAGCAATTTATAGGGCGGGTCGAGCCATTCATGCTGACGATGGAAAACGGCGCTTCGTGCGGCCCGCATGACATCGTACATTCAGGGCATGAATTTGTTTTTTGCCTGCGCGGTGTGCTCGATTACATTGTGGAAAAGGAAACCTTCCGCCTCGAACCGGGAGACAGCCTGCTCTTCGCTTCCAGGCTGCGTCACCGCTGGAAGAATCCCGGAAATACGGTTTCCAATGCGCTCATTGTCATATCAGGCTTTGAAGAGGGGGAGGAACTTCATGCAATGCATTGGAAAAAATAAAAAAGCAAGACGGAAGAAGAAAGAAAAAAGCCGCCCGCAGGGGTGGCTTTTTTGCTTGTGCGCCCAACATGGGTGTTGTCTAGAGGATGAAAGATTCTTGTTGAGGTTAATTGCGCCAGTTCTGCGTAAAAGGCAAGGGTGTCATCGTGAGGCGAGGTCTGGAGGATACCGGAAACAAACCCGCGACTTGAGAAACACGAAGTATAAGAGATCGGTCAAGTCGAGCGAGGTGACAATCAACATTGCTTATCTGGAAGGCGGTGTAATGGTGAAAAGCGTTGTGTGTGAGAGGGGGCGGTTGGCCTTCATTCCGCAATCAATTGGGATCGGTCTTGTTATTCGATCTTGACGATCTTGAATTTGATCTTTCCGCCGGGGGTCTCCGCCTCTGCGGTCTGCCCAACCTTTTTATTCATTAGCGCAATACCGATGGGTGATTCATGCGAGATTCTACCGTTGCGCGGGTCGGCTTCGGTCGGACCGACAATGTGATAAGTCTCCGGGTCGAAATCCTCTTCCTGGATCGTGACATGCGAACCGATGGAAACCGCGTCGCCCGTTGATTTTTCGATGATGACCGCATGGCGCAGGATGGCTTCGATCTCCTGAATACGCCCTTCGAGAAAGCCCTGGTCTTCCTTTGCCTTGTGATAATCCGCATTTTCAGAGAGGTCGCCCATTTGAATCGCGGAGCGAAGCCGTGCGGCAAGTTCCTCGCGCCTGGGACCTTTCAGTTCCTTGAGCTCGGCTTTGAGTTTTGCCTCGCCTTCCGGGGTTAGATAGTTGGTGGGGGTCATTGTTACTCCTTTCCGATGATGGCGGGGAACGATTTTCTAATGGTTCCCCCAATTTTTACGAATTGCGTTTATGGCTTTTCGGTGGGGTTGAATAGTTTCTGGTGTTCTTCGACGGCGTATCGGTCGGTCATGCCTGCAATGTGATCGCAGATGGTCCGTTCCAGTCCGCGCTTTTCGATGAAGAACTGGACGTGTTCCGGCAGGATGGCAGGCTCCGAGCGATAGGCGTTGAACAGGTCCGAGATGATACGTTCGGCTTTGACCTGCATCCGCACGACGCGGTGATGCCTGTACAGCTTCTTGTAAAGGAAATCCTTCAATTCGCGGTTGCGTCTTTGGGTTTCTTCAGCATAGCTGACCACGTTTTGTTTTAGTTTTTGAATATCCTTCACCGAGTTGACCTTGCTTTCTCTCAGGCGCGTATCGGTTTGCCCGACCATGTCTGTGACCAGCAAGCCGACCAGGTGGCGGATCATGCGGTGGCGTTCCATGTCGTTGAGAAGCGGTCCGCGCCAATTAAAGGATTCGCGTAATATCTCCCAAAGCGAGACGCCCTCCAGCATTTGCGGGGTGAGCATCCCCGAACGGAGTCCGTCGTCGAGATCGTGGGTGGTGTAAGCGAGTTCATCAGCGACGTTGGCGATCTGTGTTTCGAGGTTTCCGCGCAAGTCGGGGTTGTAATCTCGGGCATCGGAGATGTCATACTCTGATTCGTGTTTGACCATTCCTTCGCGCACCTCCCAGGTGAGGTTCAAGCCGGGGAATTCGGGGTATCGCTGTTCGAGTTCCGTAACGATGCGCAGGGATTGTTTGTTGTGGTCGAAGCCGCCGAAATCCTTCATCAGGCGGGCAAGGGCAGTTTCGCCGGAATGTCCGAAAGGGGAATGTCCCAGGTCGTGCGCGAGGCAGATGGCTTCGACAAGGTCTTCATTGCCGCCCAGGGCGCGGGCGAGAGTCCGTCCAATCTGCGCCACTTCGAGCGTGTGGGTCAGGCGGGTGCGGAAATGGTCGCCTTCGATATTGATGAAGACCTGGGTTTTGTATTCGAGGCGTCTGAATGCTGTGGTGTGCAGGATGCGATCCCGGTCGCGCTGGAACGATGTGCGGTACTCCGGTTCGGCGTCGAGATAGGCGCGCCCTTTTGTGTCCCGGCTTCTCATCCCATACGGGGCAAGGCTGCGATCTTCGATCTCATCCAAATGCTGGCGCGAAAAGAACATACGAATGTCCTCAGAATAATATGTCATTGCAATCTCGCAATGACATTTCGGTGAGTGGGGCGAGAGGGGGTCGAACCCTCACGTTGTTTCCAACGACAGATTTTAAGTCTGTTGCGTCTGCCGATTCCGCCATCGCCCCGGCGGTTTGTATTTTACTATAAGAAGCCTTTTGCGAAAAAAATAAATCGCCGCAAAAGGGCGATTTATCTGGCGGTCCCGACGGGATTCGAACCCGCGATCTCGGCCTTGACAGGGCCGCATGTTAGGCCGCTACACCACGAGACCAGATGATTAAGCGGTCGGTAGTTTACCATGAGGGTATGTGAGTGTCAATACAAAAGCGCCGATTGCGAAATATCGCCCGCTTCCTTTGTTTGCCTTTTTGCAAATTGCAAGCCATCGAACTTGACACAATGAAAGCCCTGTTCTAAAATTGTTTCAATGGTTTGAATACCGCGTCCCGGATTTTCCTGGGGCGTATACTTTTCCCCGGAGGGCTGGCTTGTCTAAAAATCGCACACAGCAAATGGTGGATCGCCTGCGTGAACTACAGGCTTCATCGCCGGATATCGAAGCATCGGCAATCGTCAGCGTGGATGGCCTTAGCATTGCCTCTGCATTGCCGCAAGGGGTGGAGGAAGACCGCGTTTCAGCCATGTCCGCGGCGATGTTGTCTCTGGGTGAGCGCATCTCGGGGGAATTGGGACGTGGATCACTTGAACAGGTTTACATCAAGGGCGTGAAGGGTTATGTAGTCCTTATCTCGGTGGGGGAGGAAGCGGTTCTTACCGCCCTCGTACGCGAACAGGCCAGGCTTGGCCTTATCTTCCTGGACATGCGACGCGCCGCTGAAGACCTGGCGAAGTTGATTTAATGGAGACATCATGAGCCCCATCCAAAAAGCTGGTCTGTACTATCCTAACAAATTTGGCTTGATCACCATCAAATCCCTCGAAGAGGTAATGGGCAAGAATGGTTTGAACGCCATTCTCAACCTTGGCGGTTTGAGCCATTACATCGAAAACTATCCCCCGGATAATTTGGATAAAGGCTTCGATTTTGCCGAACTGTCCGCTATCGGCTCCGCATTGGAGGAAATGTATGGACCACGCGGCGGCAGGGGACTTGCCCTGCGAGCCGGACGCGCCACCTTCGCAGATGCGCTTCGCAACTTCGGCGCCCTGGCTGGGGCGGCCGACCTGGCGTTTGTTGTCCTCCCGCTTCAATCCAAACTCAGGATCGGTCTGCCCGCTTTCGCCAAGATTTTCACCCAATTGAGTGACCAGCAGACCACCGTCGAAGAGAAGGATACGGAATGGGTCTGGACGATCCACAAGTGCCCCTGTTGTTGGGGGCGCACCGGCATGGACAAACCCGTCTGCTTCATCTCCACTGGGCTGTTGCAGGAAAGCCTGAAATGGGTCTCCGGCGGCAACGAATTCCGCGTCAACGAATCCAAGTGCGTGGCAATGGGCGACCCGGTCTGCGAATTCATTGTACAAAAAGAACCCATTTCATAGGGTTCTGGGACGCGAGCATGTCAGAGACAAAGCAGAAGATACTCATTGTAGAAGACGATCCTGACGTGGCTGAAATGCTGACGGCATATTTCCGTTCGCAGGAATACGAAGTCTTCACCGTCAACTGGGGCGAAGACGGAGTCCGATCCGCTGTGCAGGTCAGTCCGGAACTCGTCATTCTGGATATCCGCCTGCCCGACATTGACGGGTACGAAGTCGCCACCCGGCTCCGACGGGACCGGCGCACGTCCGACATCCCGATCATTTTTCTCACCGAGAAACGCGACCGTTCTGATAAATTACAGGGACTCGAAATCGGCGCGGACGATTACATCACCAAACCTTTCGATGTCCAGGAATTGCGCCTGCGTGTCCGAAATGCGCTCAAACGCGTCAGTCAGGGCTCGTTGACCAACCCCATCACCGGACTGCCCGAAGGTGCTCTCGTGGATGAAAAATTATCCGAAGTGCTTGGGAAAGACGGCGCCTCCCTTTTGTATATCTCCATTCAGAACATGGGCGCTTTCCGCGAAGCATATGGTTTTGTCGCTTCAGACGATGTCTTGCGTGCCATCAGCCTGATGATCGCCAATACATTGCGCGAGTTCAGCCGTCCCGACGATTTCCTCGGTCATTTGAGCGCGACTGATCTTGTGCTGGTCGTCCCATCCTCGAATTTGCATGTCCTCAGAGATAAATTGAAATCGCGGCTCGAACAATCCGTGGAATATTTCTATCCTCTCAAGGACCGCGAGCAGGTTGCGAAGCGCCCCGACCGACTTGGCGCCAAACTGGTTGACTTTGCCTCTCTGAAGAATACCCCCACGGACGTATCCCAATTCAAGGCGGGGTTGGCGAACGTCTGATAACAGGAACATGATTTGAAGATCACCATTGTCATCCCGACGTATAACGAAGCGGAGAACCTTCCAAAACTGGTCTCCGCTTTATTTTCGCTTCCGCTCGAACTGCGCCTGCTGGTGGTGGATGATAACAGCCCTGATGGAACCGGTAAACTCGCAGAGGAACTTTCCAAAGAACATCCTGGGCAGGTTGAAGTCCTTCACCGCCCCGGCAAGATGGGGCTGCGCTCGGCGTACCTGAACGGGTTTCAGAAAATCTTCAATGGAGATTCTCAGGTCATCGTCCAGATGGATGCGGACTTCTCCCACGATCCCGCCGCATTGACTGAGATGGCAAAACTGCTGGAGACTAACGATGTTGTTCTCGGTTCACGCTATGTCACGGGCGGCTCAGTGGATACGAAGTGGCCCCTCTGGCGTAAGTGGCTTTCGGCATTTGGCAACTTCTATGCCCGCACCATTTTGGGGCTTCCCCTGCACGACGTCACCACCGGGTACCGCATGTGGCGCACAGAGACCTTGAAGCAGATTCCCTTCGAACGCATCCAATCGAGCGGATATATCTTTCTCGTCGAAATGATCTACCTGACCCATTGCCTCGAATTCAAGGTGGGCGAGTCGCCCATCTATTTTGCCGACCGTAAATTTGGCAAGTCCAAAATGTCCTTCAAAATCCAGTTTGAGGCGGCGATGCGCATCTGGCAGGTGCTGTGGAATTACCGCGACCTGAGAAGAGCGGGAAAACTGGCAAGGATATAATCGCTCTTCCTCAATCCCAGCCTCTCTGATAAAATACCGCCCGCAAGCCGAACGATAAACAACCCTCGGCGACCTGTCGAGGGATTTTTGTGCCTGTAGCCAGAAAGAGAAATTCATGATCGAACGAACCGACCTACGAAACATTGCCATCATCGCCCACGTTGACCACGGCAAAACCACGCTTGTGGATGGGCTTTTGCGCCAATCGCACACCTTCCGAGAAAATCAGCATGTCGAAGAACGCGTGATGGACTCGAACGACCTCGAACGCGAGCGCGGCATCACCATTCTCGCCAAGAATACTGCCATTAGTCTGGTGGATCCTGCCACGAACCGACCGGTCAAGATCAATATCGTGGATACGCCCGGTCACGCCGATTTCGGCGGCGAAGTGGAACGTGTTATGAACATGGTGGATGGTGTGCTCCTGCTTGTGGACGCGGCGGAAGGTCCCAT
Source organism: Anaerolineales bacterium (assembly GCA_034435475.1). Taxonomy (GTDB): domain Bacteria; phylum Chloroflexota; class Anaerolineae; order Anaerolineales; family Villigracilaceae; genus Villigracilis. The sequence continues at coordinate 1,965 of DAOTXI010000099.1, read as the reverse complement.
GCCGCAGACGCGCTTTGTGCTGAAGAAAGCCCTTCAAATGGGACATAAAGCCATTGTCGTCATCAACAAGGTGGACCGCAGGGATGCAGAGCCGGATCGCGTGCTGAACGAAACCTTCGACCTGTTCATCGAATTGGGCGCGACCGAAGAGCAGGCAGACTTCCCGGTGATCTATGCCATCGGAATTCAACAACGCGCGGGTCTCACACCGGACCTCGGACCCGATCTCCAGCCATTGTTCGATGTCATTCTTCATAATATCCCCGCTCCCAAAGTGGACCCCGATGCTCCGCTGCAAATGCTTATCACCACCCTCGGTTATGACGATTATCGCGGCGTGACGGCAGTGGGGCGCATCTTTGCCGGGAAGATCAAAGCCGGGCAGAAACTGGCGCGTATAAAACTGGATGGAAGCATTCTCCCCGAGACTGCCCGCTATCTTTATACTTTCAAGGGGCTGAACAAGGTCGAGTGCGAAGAATCCACAGCGGGAGATATCGTCTCGCTTGCTGGTCTTGAAGACATCGCCATCGGCGAAACCCTTGCCGACCCTGCCAGCCCGGTCGCCCTGCCTTCCATTAAAGTGGAGGAGCCGACTGTGCGCATGACGTTTGGGGTGAACACTTCTCCCTTCTCCGGCAAGGAGGGCAAGTGGGGCACATCACGCAAATTGCGCGAACGCCTGAACGATGAATTGCGCACGAACGTTTCATTGCGCGTTGCCGATACCGACTCGGCGGAGAATTTCCTCGTTTCGGGGCGTGGCGAACTGCATCTTGGTATCCTGATCGAGACGATGCGGCGCGAAGGTTATGAATTCCAGGTCTCGCGTCCCGAGGTCATCTATCACAAGGCGGACGATGGCGTTCTTCTTGAACCTTTTGAAGAAGTCCACATCGAAACCAGCAATGAAACTGTCGGCGCCGTGGTGGAAATGCTCGGGGGGAGACGAGGCAAAATGATGGACATGCAGGATTCGGGTCAGGGAACGACGCGTATGGTTTACATCGTCCCCACCCGTGGTTTGCTCGGCTTTCGGTATCAATTCCTCACCTCGACGCGCGGCGCGGGCGTGATGAACACCATCTTCCACGGGTACGACGAACTTGCGGGTCCGATGAATACCCGCCAAAGCGGATCGCTTGTGGCATGGGAACCCGGCACGACCACGGCGTATGCCTTGAAGTCTGCCGAGGAACGCGGGATATTGTTTGTCGGTCCGGGTGTGGATGTATACGAAGGCATGGTGGTGGGCGAGAATGCGCGCGCGGGCGATATTTCGGTCAACGTGTGCAAGAAGAAGCACCTGACCAATATCCGCGCAGCCCGTGGCGACATGGAGATCCGCCTCACCCCGCCCCGGCAGATGTCTCTCGACGAGGCAATCGAATACCTCGCCGATGACGAATTGCTCGAAGTGACCCCTGAAAATTTCCGCATCCGCAAACGGATATTGAACACCGAGGATCGCGGCAAGCAGACCAAGAAGGCGAAGGAGCAGTTTGGCGAAGAATAGCCGGCGTTCTCTAACGCCGGGATCGCAAAACCCACCTCAGGTGTTTTGAAGCGTCTCTCGATCTTTCATTCAAAGTCTGGAGACTTTGGACACCAGAAATTAAAACGGCGCGATTTCCGCGCCGTTTTTTGTTATTCACCTGTCTTATGAGAAAACGTCCCGAAGGTTTTGGTAACTCACCTTACGCGGTAGCGCGAGATTTATCTCGCGTTTTAGGGCGACATAAATGTCGCGCTACGAGGAAACTACGTACTTCGGGACGGTGCGTACGATCAGCCATTCGGTTGCTTCTACGGCTTGATGAACAACCCGAGGTGATTCCCGACCGGACGTTCCCTGCCGGGCTGGTTCATGTCAATGGGAGAGTTCAGGACGCGGGCTTTGCCGTCGAATCCGCGCATGACCATGGCGGAGGAACCGCCGCCGTCCATGTTTGCGCCGGTGTGGAC
>DAOTXI010000098.1:0-5757 GCA_034435475.1 Anaerolineales bacterium | reverse complement strand
AATAAAAACATCTCCGAACGTTGAACTCGGAGATGTTTTTATAATAGACATTATCCGAAATAACCGTCCCGAAGTTTTTTTTGAACTATTCACAAGGCAAAGTTGCAAGCTTCGGGACGTTTTTTCTTATTACGGATAAAGCCTAATGTAAACCGACCACTGACTGCGGTTTGCCGTTGGCGATCAATGTTGGGAGATTCCGTAAGCGCTGGTTAATATACCTTGATCCTCAATTCCATCGGACAGAAGCCATATTTACCGGCATTGATGCGCCAGCGCGTGTAATATTCCCCCGGCGAGGCGGGAGCCTGCATATCCACTTCAAGCTGAACCGTCGTACCGGGTTGAACCGTCGCGGGAAAATCGTAAACGGATTGCAGGTGGAGTTTATCGCCATCCACATATTGATAATCGAGGTTGTTCGCATCCCATGCAACCTTGCCGATGTTGGCAACCAGCCATTTGCCGAAGAACCGTGAAGAAACCGCCACTGCCTCCAGCGGCTCAAAAGATAATACCTGACAGTCAAAGTCGAGGTTGGAACTGCCGATCGGAATCTGCGTGGGCGGGATGAATTGCGTTGGTACCAGAAATAGAAAGGTCGGCGTCGATGTCGGGATATCCGTAGGCGTTTTAGTCGGGGCGGGTGTTGCTGTGTCAGTTGGAATGCTCAGGGCGGTCTGCGTGGCGGCTGCTCCCGCTGTTTGGACGATTACTGTTAAAGGAGTATTCGGATCGAAAGTGGGCAGGGGGGATGAACCGGCACCCAACGTGGGCAGGCAGGCGAGTGTAAACACCGCGGCAATCAGGATGAATGTGAACCGATGACTATGACGCATTGTATTCCAGATAATTCAATAGAGTGTTGAATGTCGAAAAGGGAGAGCGCATCCCGCCGCCTTTCGCTCCAGGTACCGACGGCGGGGCATTTCATTGTATGGCTATTGCGGCGGGTTGGTCGAAAGATAGGATTCCTTGCCGTCGTTCTTTCGGATGGTAACCCACTGTCCATTGAGGTCACTGCCGGCAATGGGTCCCCAGGTGAAGGTGGCGTCCTTGCGTCCCTTCTGCACATCCACGATCACCTTCGTGCCGCGCGGTAACAGGGCCGATTTTTCGGCGTTGAGACTTGGATCCTTATACACCTGCACGCCACCGGGGGCAATGACATACCAGGTTGGCAGGGGTTTTTCTTTCTTAATATCATCGGGCTTTTTATTTTCGCCCGCTGTTGTATTGTAGTTTTCCCTAAGCCAGTCGCGCGGATTGACGAAGTGGTGCTTGCAAGCCTGCATATCCAGACCGGGCCAGTAGGTTGGAGATTTATCCAGCTGGTCGGTGGTGGAAATATCGAAATGCAGGTGATAGGGGAAAACGCCAAACTGGTTGCCGACCTTCGCAATCGGGTCGCCTACTTTAACCTCCTGCCCTTTGGCGACAACCATGTCTTCGACGTGACCATAACGGCTGAAAAGGGGCTTTCCGTTCACGTTGCCGTGATTGATCACGATCAGGTTGCCCCAGGTTGTTTTGGAAACAAGCTGGGCGAACCGCACAACCCCATCGCCAATGGAATAGATGGGCGCATGGGCATCCTTGTCGCCAGCCATGTTCAGGTCGGCGCCGGTGTGATACGCCCAATTCCCCTTTCCCAACAGGTACTTGGGCGGGATATTGCCCGTCCATGCATTGGCGTCAATCCAGGTTTTGGGCCAGATATCAATGGGCATGTCATTGCGTTCAGCTTCCGTACCGATGGGAGATCGAAAAGCCATGGGGTTGCTCCTTTTTGATTGATTCGAAGATGCGGGGCCTGTATTAATTATAACCACAAACCGGGTCTTGCCATGCAGATGTTTCGTGTTCTTTCAAAGGTGGAAAAAGCAGGACAAGTCTGTGCAGACTTGTCCTGCAAATTTGAGGCTGTTGTTATTTCACTTCAATCGTGATCTGACCGTAACAGATGGGTCCATCCACCTTCCAGGACATGTAGGCGAACCCCTTGTCAACCGGGGCAGTGCCGGAAAGGACGATTTTGTACTGGTCGCCGGGGTTCATTGCAACTGGAATCTCCACGCGGGATGCGCCGGTTAGTTTTGAGCCTCCCGCATGTTTGATATCTATACCGGAGCGCCAGGTTGCGGTCCCTGTGTTTACAACGATCATCACGATCTCGAAACTGTCGCCGGGACCCACATGTTGTCCGCTTTTGGGTTTAAGCGTACTGACATAACAGGAATAGGGCGGTTGAGTCCTGGCTGCGGCGGGCATATCGGTGGGGAAGACCCGTAATGGGATGGGCGTATCGGTGTCTATGATGACCGGTTCGAGCGTGGCTGTGGGCTGGGGAGTATCGGTGGCGGCTGGGGTGTCGGTGACGGCTGGCGCCAGAGAGGTGAGTGTGCCGTCCACATTCCGCGCCACCTGTTCGTTGACCTGCATGGTCTGGGCAATGGCGGTCTGGATCTGAGCCTCGAGTTCAGCCGGGTCCTGACCGGGAAGACAGGCGGTAATTAGAAAAACAAGCGCCGCCGCGATCATCAAATTTTTAAGCATGGAGATTCTCCTTTTTTTCAAACCCGCAGGCTTTGGGAACGCTTCGATTTGCTCAGCGCCCCGCCCTTAGGTCTCTTTATCAGGACTTAGCGAGACTCCCAAATTTTGACCGCCGACCACTAACCACGGTCCGCTGGCGGCGGTCAAACGCCGAAGAGGCAAATAATTTTGCGTAAGTCCAATCTATATTACTGCGATTCGCCCGAACCGATGCCCTTCGGCTTCCATTTATTTTCATCTTTCAGGCGATGCTGGATGCCGTCGCGGTTGTGGAGTTCGTCGAACCCTTCAGGCTTGATGAACATCTCTTCGCCGTCGAGCAGACCTGTGAGCCCGGTTTGACCCGGTTCGGGGCGTTTGAGTCCCTTGAATTTTGCGGCATCCGATGGGATGTAATCCGTCGGCTCCTCGTAGGTGGTGACATAACCTTCGTAATTGCGCAGGATGACCTTGTGATCTGACATGCTCAACAGGTAATTCGGCATGAGCGGAATCTTGCCGCCGCCGCCGGGTGCATCCACGATGAATTGTGGAACGGCGTAACCGGAGGTATGTCCGCGCAGACCCTCCATGATCTCGATGCCCTTTGCCACCGGCGTGCGGAAGTGCCCTGCGCCTTCGACCAGGTCGCATTGATAGAGGTAATACGGGCGAACACGGATGCGGACGAGGTCCTGCACCAACTGGCGCTGGATGTGAACGTTGTCATTCACGCCCGCCAACAGCACAGACTGATTGCCGAGCGGAATGCCCGCGCGCGTGAGACGGTCGCAGGCTTCGGCGAGTTCCTTGCTGATCTCATTCGAGTGATTGACGTGGATGTTCAACCACAGCGGGTGGAATTTTGCCAGCATATCGCACAGTTCCTGAGTGACACGCATCGGCATGAAGACTGGCACGCGCGAACCGATGCGGATGATTTCGATGTGGGGAATCTCACGCAGACGGGTGAGTAATTCTTCGAGGACTTTCGGCGCCAGCACGAGCGGATCGCCGCCGGAGAGCAGCACATCACGCACCTGTGGCGTGCGCTTGAGGTATTCGATCTGCATCTCGAACTCTTCGCGCTTGAAGGTCTGCCCGGGGTCGCCGACAATGCGCGAGCGGGTGCAATAGCGGCAGTATGACGCGCATTGGGTCGTGACCAGCATGAGCACCCGGTCTGGGTAACGATGGACCAGCCCCGGCACGGGAGAGTGGCGGTCTTCTGCCAGCGAATCCTCCATCATGGCGGTGAATGCTTGCATCTCCTCGGCGCGCGGGATGATCTGCAAACGGGTTGGGTCGTTGGGGTCTTCGGGGTCTATCAGGGAGATGAAGTAGGGAGTCACATCCACGCGGAACAAGCCTTGTGTCTGCAATGCCTTGCGCTCGCTCTCGGTCAGCGGGATGACTTTTTCAATGTCTTCGACGGAGTTGAGGCGGTTGGATAACTGCCAGCGCCAATCGCTCCACTTTTCATCGGGGACGTCGGCGTAGATTTTTGCTCGTTTTGAAATAAACTCGGTTTTCATGGTTCCTCCAAAATAACATTAAGACGGTGGAATGCGCCTTTCGGTCGGGTGGCGCGTTTCGAGACGGGGCAACAGCCATTGACATTGGAGGGTCGTGGTCGGGCTGATAAAAACCTGCGATCTTGGGCACAATTGAATTTTACGGGCAAACGAAAAGCGGGTCAATGACCCCTGAACGGGCATGGCAAGTGGGGCATGAACGTAAGCAGAAATGCTCAGCGCCGATTCCCTGTTCTCAAGAGGATTACTCCAAACAGCAACAAGAGACTTCCGCCCAGTTGTACCCCGTTCATGATCTCGCTTAAAAAGAGATACGACCAGACTGCCGTGAACACAGGCTCAAGCGTGGCGACGAGGTTGGAGACGGTCGGCGAGAGATAGCGTATGCTGAGGGTATACAAGCCGAATCCGCCGAGGGTGGGGGCAACGCCGAGAAAGAACAACAAACCCCAACCGGGGATGGAATCTCGGAGCCACATCAGGTTTGCAAGCGCGGATTGTTTTGTGATGAACAGGTCGCTGGCGACATTGAAGAAGAATAAAAAGAAGGTGGCGAAGGCGAATGTATAGAGCAGAGCCGTCCATGAATCAATCCGGCGGTCGCTGGCGGTTTTGCCTTCCAGGTTGTAGATGGCGAAGAGCAGACCGGTCATCAAGCCGAAGACAATGCCAAGCGGATTCAACCTCCACGCGGCGGGGTCGGCGGCGCCTGAAACCAGTATTGTGCCAAGAAAACTCAAGGCAATCGAAACAATTTTGACCCAGTTGAAGGTCTCTTTGAAGATGACGCGGCTCAGGAGGGCGGTCATTGCCGGGGAGGAAAATGCCAGCACTGTGGCAACCGCCGCCCCGTTGTATTGAACCGAGAAGGTCCACATCGAATTGAAGACGGCAAGCGTCAACCCGTAGAGGATCATAAACCCCCAGTGCTGTCTCTCCAGGGTAAACAGTTTGCGGTTGAACAATAACAGACCGACGACCATGCCAAAGGCGACGAAGAGGTCGCGCCAGAAGGCAAGGACGAGCGAAGGAAGTGAATAGGTTTTGACGAGGTAGCTGATGAACGGTCCGGTGGTGGACCAGATGATGGTGGCGGTCAGGGCGATGATGAATCCGCGGGAGGTGTTTGGTTGGGTTGGCACTATGTTTAGTAATCGTAAAGAGGAAATATCGAGGGGGGATTTGACTTCATCCAGTTTCTTGAGGACATATTGCACCTTCACTGCGCCGGAAAGGCTGGAGTTTTCAGCCGCACATAAAAAGGATTCAAGCCTGCGAAAGTCCATTTGAGACATTCAAAAAACATATCTTTATTATAGGGATATTGCAGCCAAAAAACAACCCGATGCAATCTTCGTCGGTGTCGCAAATTTGGAGGGTGAAAATATGGAATTGGATTGAAGGCGCAATGCACCAAAGGGTAAAGATGGTCTCAAGTTCAAAATTGGCTGGGGACCAGGCTGCCTGTAAGCAGCCCCTTTGAGGTCTGATAGCCCCGAACAGGTTTTGCCCTGTTTTTGAATCTGCCGATGATCTGTACGGTACGGTTATTCGTCCAGGGAATCCCCGGATCATCGTAGGACTCAATGTATCTCTCCCAATCTCGGTTCAGGCGCAGCGCCAGATTCCGTAATTTCTCCGCAGGGTGGTTCTACCCGGAATTTTCTTCCAGAGATCATATAACGCC
>DAOTXI010000097.1:0-1661 GCA_034435475.1 Anaerolineales bacterium | reverse complement strand
CGTGGCTGCTCACCCTGAAAGCGGTGTGGATGGCAGATAATAAGAAATCCAATGCGCTTGAGTCTTCGATGAGCAAAGTCCGTGCAGGGGATGTTGTCACCAAGATTACGCAGAAGGCTGTTGAAATTATGGGACCCCTCGGCTATAGCCGCGAGTTCCTGCTCGAGAAATGGTTCCGCGATGCGAAGATCACCGATATCTAAGAAGGTACGGGGCAGATCAATCGCCTTGTGGTGGCGCGGCAGATTTTGGGGTATACGGGAGCGGAATTGCGATAGTCGATAATTCGATATTCGGTACTCGAAGAACGAGTATCGAATATCGTTTTTCCCGCAAAGGAGAAAATATGACACAGTACAACATCCATAAAGCAGTTGTCATCGGATCAGGCACAATGGGTGCAGCCATTGCGGCGCATTTAGCGAATATCGGCGTGCCTGTGACCTTGCTCGATATTGTTGCAAAAGATTCGCCCGACAAAAATAAGATCGTCAAAGAAGGTTGGGATCGCTGTATCAAAGCCCGCCCCGCCAACTTGATGGGCGACGAGTTGAAGACCTTGGTCAAACTCGGCAATCTCGAAGATGATTTTGGCGCCGTCGCCGAAGCGGATTGGATCTGCGAAGCCATTATCGAGAATCTCAAGATCAAGCAAGATTTGATGGCGCGCATTGACGAAGTCCGCAAGCCGAATGCTATTGTTTCTACCAATACTTCTGGCATTCCCGTCGCTTCGATTGCGGAGGGACGCTCGAAGGAATTCAAGAAGCACTTCCTCGGCACGCACTTTTTCAATCCGCCGCGCTATTTGAAACTGTTGGAAATCATCCCCACGCCTGATACCTCCAAAGAAGTTGTTGAATTTATTTCGCACTTCGGCGAGTATCGTTTGGGCAAGGGCATTGTGCTTTGCAAAGACACACCCAACTTCATCGGCAATCGCGTGGCGTTTGGAACGGGCGCGTTCGCCATGGACTTCATCCTCAACAACGAATACACCGTGGACGAAGTGGACGCTCTTACTGGACCTTTGATGTGTCGCCCGAAAACAGCCACATTCAGGCTGATAGATCTGGTCGGTGTGGACGTGTGGCATCACGTGGGCAAGAATTTGGCGCCCTTGATTCCGCACGACAAACTTGGGCAGAAGTATCTCGCCGCCGAAAAGCCGCAGAAACTGATGGACACTTTGATGGAACGCAAGTGGCTCGGCAACAAAACCAAAGTCGGCTTCTATAAGGAAGTGCGCGGCGAAGATGGCAAGAAGGAATTTTGGTCGTTGGACTTGAATACTTTGGAGCATGTCCCTGCGGGCAAGCCGCGCTTCGATTCGGTCAAGGCGGCGAAAGATGTCGAGGGTTTGGGTGACAGGCTCAAGGTCATGCTTGAAGCGGATGACAAGGCTGCCAAACTCGTCAAGGCACTCACGTATCAAAGTTTCCAATACGTCTCATCCATCATCCCCGAAGTGGCTGACACAGCCAAGCCGATCGATGATGCTATCCGCTGGGGTTTCATGCACGAGGCAGGCGCGTTTGAGATTTGGGATATGCTTGGCGTGAAGGAAACGGTCAAGCGCATGAAGGCGGAAGGTTACCCCGCCGCGAAGTGGGTGGAGGAGATGTTGAAGAACGGTTGCGAGACCTTCTATCAATATAAGG
>DAOTXI010000096.1:0-2607 GCA_034435475.1 Anaerolineales bacterium | reverse complement strand
GACCTCGCCGACGCCAAAGACGGCGTGGATGGCAAGGTGTACACCGGTCCGCTTTCGAAGCATGAAGCGGAAGAAGCCGCCAAAGCAAAAGGTGATGGCTTCAAAGCCGTCAAGGTAAAGGGAACCGGCGGTTCACTCACCTCACTGCCCATCATCGAAACCCTGCTCGGCGACGTTTCTGCCTACATTCCCACAAACGTTATTTCCATCACCGATGGTCAGATCTACCTCGAAAGCAACCTGTTCAATGCCGGTATCCGCCCGGCGGTGAACGTGGGTATCTCCGTTTCCCGCGTGGGTGGCGATGCTCAGACCAAAGCGATGAAGCAGGTTGCAGGTCGCTTGCGCCTCGACATGGCTGCCTACCGCGAGTTGGCGGCATTCGCGCTCATGGCGTCTGACCTCGACAAATCCACCCAGCAGCAGTTGGGACGCGGTCAGCGCATGCAGGAAATTCTCAAGCAGCCGCAATACCAGCCGATGGAATTTGAATATCAGGTTATTGTCATTTTCGCCGGCACCAACGGTTATGCCGATGGTGTTCCGCTCGATAAGATGGCGCAATGGCAGACGGACCTCATCCGCTACATGGAAACCTCTTTCCCTGAAATTGGCAAAGACATTGTGGCGAAGAAAGCCATTTCTGATGATAATCGCGCCGCTTTGACGAAAGCCCTCGATGGCTTCCGCGCGGGCTGGCAAGCCTAGTTTTTTCTAAAAGGATAGAGGACTAATCTATGGCTTCCGCTCGTGAAATGCGGCTCCGAATTAAGAGCGTAAAGAACATTTCACAGGTTACACGCGCGCTGGAAACCGTGAGCGCCAGCAAGGTCCGCAAGGCAATTAACGCGGTCATGGCGACACGTTCCTATGCCACCAAGGCGTGGCAGGTGCTGCGTCATGTTGCCGAACAACCCGGTCGTGACTCTCTGCATCCGCTTTTGGTGAAACGCACCAGCGTGAAGAACGCCCTTGCCATTGTCGTCACTGGCGACCGTGGTTTGGCGGGCGCTTATAACTCAAATGTGATACGTTTTACGGCTCAGAAATTCGACCAATACTCTGTTCCCGTCAAATACATTGCTGTCGGTCGCAAGGGCAGGGACCTGCTTTTCCGCCGCCGCAAGGATGTCATCGCGGACTTTAGCAATTTGCCCGCAGCACCTTCTTTTGCAGATGTGTCTGCCATCGGACGTATGGCTGTTGAAGAATACAACAACGGTCATGTAGATGAAGTTTTCCTGGTTTATACCGACTTCATCAACATGGGCAGGCAGAGCGCCACAGTGAAGAAACTCTTGCCGCTTGAACTCGAAGGTGAAGGTTTGGTGGAAGATTTCGAACACCGGGCGACAAGCAGCGACCCTGCTGCAGCCTATGAATATGAACCCGACCAGCGTGAAATTTTGGATGAGATCATCCCGCGTTTTACGGCATTGCAGGTCTATCAGGCGATCCTCGAATCGCTGGCAAGCGAACATGCCGCCCGCATGATTGCCATGCGCAATGCGACCGACAACGCCAAGGAGCTCGTCAGCGCGCTGCAATTGGTGTATAACAAAGTTCGTCAACAGACGATCACAAACGATATTTTGGATATTGTCGGCGGCGCGGAAGCGCTTGCCGCGAAATAATTGGAGGAAATCATGGCAAATGCAAACGGCCGTGTCGTACAAATTTTAGGTGGTGTGGTGGATGTTGAATTCCCAAACGGAGATGTCCCCGATCTTTTCGAAGCGATCACAGTAGACCGCTCCGATAAGGAACCGCTTGTTCTTGAAGTTCAAAAGCACCTCGGCGATAACTGGGTCCGTACGGTGGCGATGGACTCCACGGATGGTCTTCAGCGTGGACTGCCTGCCCAATCCACGGGCGCCCCAATCACAGTTCCGGTAGGACCCGCAACCCTGGGCCGCATCTTCAATGTGTTGGGTCAAGCCATCGACCGCAAAGGCGATGTGCAAGCAACTACCAAGTATCCCATTCATCGCTCTGCGCCTGCGTTTGAAGAACAGTCCACCCGTGTGGAAGTCTTCGAAACCGGCATCAAAGTAATTGACCTTATCGCCCCATTCACCAAGGGTGGTAAGACCGGTATCTTCGGCGGCGCCGGAACCGGCAAAACCGTTATCATCATGGAGCTCATCCGCTCGGTGGCTTCGGTTCATCAGGGTAACTCCGTGTTTGCTGGGGTGGGGGAACGCACCCGCGAAGGAACTGGCTTGTACCGTGAAATGATCGAATACGGCGTTATGAAAGACACCGTGATGGTCTACGGACAGATGAATGAGCCTTCCGGTGTGCGCCTCCGTGTGGCGTTGACCGCGCTCTCCATGGCGGAATACTTCCGCGATCAGGGCAAGGACGTGTTGCTCTTCATCGATAACATCTTCCGCTTCTCCATGTCTGGTTCTGAAGTGTCCGCGCTTCTCGGTCGTATGCCTTCTGCGGTGGGTTATCAGCCTACTCTCGCCACTGAAATGGGTGAGTTGCAGGAACGCATCACCTCGACCCGCACCGGCTCCATCACCTCCATGCAGGCTGTATACGTGCCCGCGGATGACTACTCCGATCCCGCGCCTGTGGCGACCTTTACCCACTTGGATG
>DAOTXI010000095.1:0-4578 GCA_034435475.1 Anaerolineales bacterium | reverse complement strand
TTTGGCTGGCAGATATGGTCGAATTTTTGACCATTGAGTATCATTCAGGTCGGTTGGGTAGATTTGTTGTGATTTGGTCATCCAACAATTTTGCCCAACCACCCCTATTCTTTCAAGTTTTCAGACACTTTCTGAGAGGTCCAGTCTACGAGGGTGTTCCATTTGAAGTCATTGTTGTTTGGCTGAGTTGTAAAATAGCCGATGTTGTACGAACCAAGCGGGGAAATGTAAACTGCGTATCCGCCTTCACTGTTCATGCGTGGGTACAATCCCGCCGTGATCAACTTCTCGTCGCCTTCGGTAAATTTGATGCTGACGCTGGCGTCGAAGTCATCTAAAAAGCCGGAGCTGATGAGGACGTAATAGGAATTGAGACGCGGTTTGTACAGTCCGCGCAATTCGGGGGGATTGCCCTTATGAAAAGAAATCTCACCATCGCGGATAATCTCCCAGCCGGGCAGGGTTTCGTTCGCAAAGTTTGCGCCGAGGAGCAGGTCGCCCATGTCTGGTTCGGGCGTGGCGGTCTTGGACATGCGAAAGGTCGTGCCGCAGAATTCGCAGGTGGCGAGGTCCGCTTTGAGGGCGGCAGCGGGGAGTGATGCTCCGCAGTTGGGGCAAGTGAGTGCTTTCATGGTGAAATTATACGTCTCTTCATTTTAAGCATCAAACCGTCATCAGCACAATGGCGATCAAGGCGCAGGCGACCCCGATCCATTGATTGCGGTTGAGGCGTTCCTTGAGAAAGATCCACGCCAGAATGACAGTCGCGCCGGGAAAGAGGGAACTGAGAACGGATGCGACATCCAATCTACCTGCCTGACCGGCAAGGATAAAGAAGAAGTTCCCGCCCAGATCGAGGATGCCGTTCAGGGAAATGATGGGCAGGGAGGAAAGCTCGATCTTCCATGAGGAGCGGGTGGCAAATAAATAAATGATGATCAGCGCCATGCCACCGATGCGGGAGAAGACCATGTGCCAGACCGCGCCGCCATCGCGGGTTGCCTGGTGCATGAAGATAAAGTAAAAGCCGAATCCAATGCCTGCAAGCAGGGGCAGTTTCAAGTCCGCGAGATGCGAAAGGATGTCTTTCACGCCATTCTCACTTTGAGAAACGAGCCAGACCGCGAGCAGGGCGAAGCCAAATCCGATAAAGGTCAAATAGCCGGGGAAGCCTTCGGTGAAGATGCCAACAAGAACCGGCATGACCGCTGCCAACAGGGCGGAAACCGGAGCCGCAATGCTCATGGTCCCAATTGCCATGGAATGATATAGCAGTATCAGCCCAATGCTCCCCAACATCCCTGCCGCCGCAGCAAAAAGCCGCGCGCGCAGATCGGGGAAGGGTTCATCCACCAGGGAGAGAACGATAAAAAGAAAAATAACGCCGATCACCTCGGCATAAAATACGGATCGGTAAGCCCCTACCTTGCGCGCGGCAAGACCGCCTGTAAAATCGCCCGCGCCCCAACTAAGCGCGGAGAGTAAACCAAGAAAAATGGATGCCAATGAAAACTCCTTAAGTGTCCGCGATTATACCGTTTTGCAATTTGATGAATGTTCCATGAAAAAGGAGGAGAGCATACCCATTTTCAGTTATGATGCGGTAGGTTCCCACTGTAAAAAGGAGAGTCTTATGCCAAAGAAAGCCAAACGCGCCCGTGATGTTGAGAAAGTGTATTCCGTGAAAAAGTTCGCTGAGAAACTGCGCCGCCTGGCGGATGCGCTCGAAGCCGGTGAACAATTCCGCATTCAGGTGGCGGGCAAACGAGTGAATGTTCCCAAGGATGCCGAGATCAGCGTCGAGCATGAACGCGGGGATGGGGAAGAAGAGATCGAGTTTCAATTGAAGTGGGAATATTAAATAAAACGACAGCCGCATGAATGACGGCTGTCGTTTTATGCCTCACATTTTATTTTTGCAGGATATAGCTCACATTGTTGAAATCGGCATAGCGCCCTGAACAGTCTTTGTCGGCTTCGGGGTCGCCCACATAGGTAAAGGTCAGTTTCGAGCCGTCGAAAGTGTAGTTGAAGCTCACATTGGGTTCACATCCGCCGTTGTTACCGGTTTCGGTCAGGACGCTTCCATTCACTTCATAGGTAGCGGTCACGAAAACCGTATCGCCGTTGAAGACATCGAAGGTGCCGTCTTCCTTAAAATGTAGACCATATTCTTCCGTACCTTCCTTGATGAACTTGCCGGTCGGAAAGCCAGACTGTCCTCCACCACAGGCGGAGAGCGCCATCACAAGAGCCAACAAACCAGCGAACAAAAATCCTTTTTTCATTTCTTCTTTCTCCTTTTCATTAAATGGTCATCGAGAGACACCCATTTCTGCATGAGGTATACTCCCGTTCGATGCTCCAAATATACGCAGGGAGCGGCATCGTTTGGTATCGCTGAGCGATACAAAAAAGCAACCCAATGTAGAGAGAGACTCTTGAACGAAATTCCCTTTGGAGAATGGCTCAAACGCCAGCGCAAAGCCGGCGGGCTGACGCAGGAGCAACTGGCTGATAAAGTAGGCTGTTCTGCCATTGCCATTCGCAAGTTCGAAGCCGAAGAACGCCGCCCATCTGAACAGATCGCCAACCGCCTCGTCCAAATTTTTGAAATCCCGGAAAAAGAACAAGCCGCCTTTTTACGTTTTACGCGCGGCAATTGGTCTTCCACACCTGAAATAAAAACCGCCAGCCCATGGGTGCAGACAACAAAACGTTCCAACCTGCCCGCCGCGCTCAGTTCATTTATTGGGCGCGAAAAAGAACTGACAGACCTCGCCGCCTACCTCCACAACCCCGAAACGCGCCTGCTGACCCTCATCGGTCCGCCGGGTATTGGCAAGACCCGCCTCAGCCTGCAAGCCGCGCAACAAGTCTATGCACAATTTGAAGATGGCACATATTTTGTCCCGCTTGCACCGCTGACAGACCCGCGCCTCATCCCTGCCGCGGTTTTGCAAGCCCTGAATTTCGTCGAAGCCAAAGACCAGCCACCCATGCAACAACTGATGGATGGAATTGGTTCACGCCGCCTGCTGCTCGTACTGGATAACTGCGAACATCTCATCGAGGATGTCGCTCCGCTCGCTTCGGGACTCCTTTCAGCCTGTTCCCGTTTAACGATCCTTGCCACCAGCCGTGAGTCGCTTCGCATCCCTGGCGAATGGCTGTATGCCATGCCCACCCTCAACCTGCCGGACGCCGCCATTGACATTGCCTCCGCCACCGAGTTCTCTGCCCTCAAATTATTTGCCGAACGCGCCCGCGCTGTCCGCAACGATTTCAAATTGAACGCTGAAAATTTGGGTGCGGTCATCGCAATCTGCCAGCAATTGGACGGTCTGCCGCTTGCCATCGAACTGATCGCCACCCGCATCCGGCTCATGTCGCCGCAAGCCCTGCTCGAACGGCTGAACGACTCGTTCATCCTTTCCGCAGATGGGATGCGCACTGTTCCGGCAAGGCAGAAGACGCTCTTCAACGCCATCGGCTGGACGTATCACTCCATGCCGCAGGATGAGCAAAAATTTTTTCAATATCTCTCGGTCTTTTCGGGCGGTTTTACATTACCAACTGCCGAAGTGGTCTTCGGACATCATTTCAAGGAAAAATCTGTTACCGATCTATTGATGGCACTGACGGACAAAAGTATGTTGCAACGCGGCACAGATTCGGCTGGAAATATCCGCTTTGCAATGCTTGCGACCATTCAACAATTTGCAGCTTCGCAGTTGAAATCATCGGGGAATGAAGCGTCCGCAAAGGATGCGCACTTGAACTGGTTCGTGGAGTTTTCAGCGCAGGAACATGCCGAAATTAGAGGAGCAGGTCAGGTCGAGTCCGCGAGGCGGGTGGAGGGGGAGCAGGACAACTTCCGCGCGGCATTGGGCTGGAGCGTGGCGAGTCAACAAACCGAATCCGCGCTGCGGCTTTTATCCAACCTCGGCTGGCATTGGGAGTTGCAGGCGCACTACCGCGAAGCGCATGGCTGGCTGATGAAGATCCGCGCACTGCCCGATGTGGAGAAATATCCATTATGGTATGCGCGGGCATTGAATCACATCGGGCGTTATTTCTGGACGCAGGAAACCTTTGAAGAAGCGCGAACCATGCTTGAAGAAAGCCGCACCTTAATGACCGCCTTCGGCGCGGATGGCGAAACAACTCTAGCGGATGCAAACAACTGGCTGGCATTATTGCTTACATTTCAAGACCGTGATTTTGCGCAAGCGCGAAGTTTGTGCGAACAAAGTTTGAATCTGTGTGAAAGAAACAAATACGATTGGGGCATTGCCCTCAGCACCTTTCACCTGGGTCTGGTTGAAGACAACCTCAAACATACACAGGAAGCCTTTGACCTTTTTCAAAAAAGCCTCGCGCTTTTCAAAGAGTTGGGCGATCTGTTCTTCATCGCAAGGGTGTCCCTCTTTTTGGGGTATCTGTTTATTGCTCTTGAAAAATATGAAGACGCCAAAATCTATATCGAGGAACACATTCGCATTGATACCGAACTACAGTTTTGGGATGGAATCGCCGAAGGCTGGCGAGACCTGTCTTACCTGTATTCCAAACAAG
>DAOTXI010000094.1:0-3156 GCA_034435475.1 Anaerolineales bacterium | reverse complement strand
CGGCAGCATCATCGGTTTGGCAGATGCCTGCACATGGAACAGCGGGCTGACCTGCCCCGCCGTGGGTGAGATTTTGCAAGGACGCGACATGTGGGGAAATTTTTTGGCATTGCTCGGCGCCTGGGCGGTGACGGGATATCTCATCATCGGGCGAAAACTGCGGGCAGGGACTTCATTGATACCGTATATCTTTTTGGTCTACGGCATGGGAGCGATTGCCCTGATTGTCATCATATTCTTTTCAGGCAACACCCCGCTTGGCTATCACCCGACAACATACGGTTGGATATTTTTGCTGGCGGCAATTCCGCAGTTGATCGGGCACAGCGCCTACAACTGGGCTTTGAAATATTTGAACGCGACCCTTGTGGCAGTGACCGTTCTGGGCGAGCCCATCGGGTCGGCGACACTGGCTTTCTTTCTCCTCGATGAAACTCCTTCGGGCATGACGCTGATCGGAGGAGCGCTGATACTGACGGGCATTTTCCTTTCAAGCCGAAGTAAGTAGGTCTCATGTGAAAGATAAATGATGGCATGAAAACAAAGGTCATTGTTGTGATGGGCGTTTCAGGGTCGGGCAAGACGACCATCGGCTCACTGTTGGCGCAAAGACTGGGCTGGCAATTCTTCGACGCCGACGACTTTCATCCGTGCGAGAACAGGGAGAAAATGGCAAACGGAGTCCCATTGACAGATGAAGACCGCGCCGGCTGGCTTACGGCATTGAGAGAGTTGATTTGTGATCGGGCCGAGATGGATAATCCATGTGTGCTGGCTTGCTCGGCGTTGAAACAGCGTTACCGTTACATGCTGGCTGTAGACGAAAAGGTCCGGTTTGCGCACCTGCATGGGACGTACGATCAGGTCGAAACACGTCTGAAGCGGCGCAAGGGTCACTACATGACGGTACAATTATTGCAGAGTCAGTTCGAGGCGTTGGAAGAGCCGCGAGAGGCGGTCATCGTTGATATTTCCCATTCACCCGAAGAGATCGTTGATATCATTCGTAAAGGACTTGAAGTATGAAACTGCCCGCGCATTTGCATTTGGATAAAAATAAAATTCCGTATGAAGCCATAAGTTTTTCGCCGGAGACGGAGAAGGGCGCGGCAAATGTCGCCAAAGTTTTAGGCTTCCCCGAACGGCAGGCAGTCAAGACGTTGATCTTTCAAGTTGTAGATACTGGCGAGTGCGTGCTGGTGATGTTGGGTGGTGATCAAAACGCCGTTTCGGGCAATTTGAAGAAAGCGATCGGTTCTCGCAATATTCAAATGGCGCCGCCGGAACGCGTGAAGGAGGTGACGGGATACGTGATCGGTTCGATCCCCGCCTTTGGCTGGCAGCCCGAAGGATTCCGCTCCTTCCTCGAAGCGACTCTGATGGACGAGCCTATCCTGGGAACAGGCGCGGGTCAATGGGGCGAGGAGATCATGATTACGCCGGAGAATGTGGTGAAGGCAAGCGGGGCGGCGGTGGTGAATTTGACGGTAAAGGGTCAGTGAATAGGGATTGGGAATTGGAGATTATATGGATTCTAAAATCAAGGCGCTGATCGAGCATTTCAAGTTGGAGCCGCTGCCGGTGGAGGGCACGTTGTTTGTCAGCACGTACCGTTCGGGAGATATGCCGAACGGAAAGCCGTATGGAACGGGGATGATCGGTTTATATTGCCACGAGCCACGCAGTGTGTCCTGCTTCCATAAATTGAGTATAGACGAGATGTGGCATTTTTACGGCGGCGATCCGCTTCGGTTGATTTTGCTGTACCCCGATGGGTTGAGCCGCGATGTGATCCTAGGCAGCGATCCATTGAAGGGGCATCATGTGCAGTTCGTGATTCCCGCCGGGGTGTGGCAGGCGGGTCACTGCATGGAAGGCGGAAAGTATTCGCTCTTCGGCTGCACCCTCGCGCCCGGCTTTACCGGCGATATTTTTACAGGCGGCACGCAAGCAGATTTGATAAAGTTATACCCGGACCGCGATAAGGATATTTTGAGTTTTGGTCTGCCGGGCGGAGAGACAAAAATGCCAGACGGGTTTGCCAGTTGATCTTTTAGGCTGAAAAATCATTCCGACTTCAACATAAAAGTGCTCATCGAAAATTCAGGCAATTTCATTGACGGCTTGTTGTCAGACAGGTATAATCAATCCTTGGCATTATTTCAATAAGCAGGAGCATATTATGACAACACCCGATACCGCGCCCGCCATGGCGCTCGAATCCAAAACGAAACTAAACGGCAAAGTTTTGAAGATCACTCTGGCGGGGGCATTGATAGACATAGGGCAAAGCGTTCCCGGCGTCCTTCACATTTCACAGATCAGCGCCTCCCCCGTCAATAAAGTGGAAGATGTACTCAAGGAAGGGCAGGAAGTCACTGTCTGGGTCAAGCGCGTGCGCAACGACCGCATTGAGTTGACGATGGTTGAGCCGCTTGCCTACGAATGGAAGGAACTCAAAGCGGACATGGTGGTCAAAGGCAGGGTGACCCGCCTCGAAACCTATGGAGCGTTCGTGGACTTCGGCGCGGAAAGACCCGGTCTGATCCACGTCAGCGAACTGGCTCACGGGTTCGTCAAGACTGCCAGCGCGGTCGTCAAGGAAGGCGATGAAGTGGAAGCCAAAGTCCTGGATGTGGACCGCCGCAAACGCCAGATTCGCCTGAGCATCAAGGCAATGCAGGAAGCCGAGATCATCGAGGAAGCGCCCAAGCCTGCCGAACGCAAAGGGAAGGGCAAACGCAAAGGCGGCAAGAAAGACGAAGATATGTACGAAATGGAAGAAGAAGCCTCCAACATCCCTGAAATCACTGCCATGCAGATCGCCTGGCAGCAGGCGTTGGACAAGGCCAACGGCAAAAACAAAATCCGCGCCAAATCCATCAAGTCCACCTCGCGTGAAAAGGAAGACCTTTTCAGCAGCACGCTCGAAAAACGCCTTCCCACCGGCGGTTAGTTTGCAATAGTAATATTTGAGCGGACAGTTCTCTGTCCGCTCTTTGTTTTAAGTTGCGCGCTTCACTTTTTTTCGGGGTAAAAATTCTATTTCTTCCCGCCCGCCGTATTCTTCAAATAGTCTTCCATGAATTCATCGAGGTCTCCGTCCAATACCGACTGGGTATTGCCAACCTGGAAATCGGTGCGATGATCCTTGAC
>DAOTXI010000093.1:0-1695 GCA_034435475.1 Anaerolineales bacterium | reverse complement strand
CGGTAGAGAGCGGGAGCGCGCTGGTGATCACAGCGGATTCGCCCTTGAGGGATTCGCCCACCACAACCACCTTGCCAGACTTGACGCCAGAGAAAAATTCATCGAGCAGGGCGCGTTGTTTTTTCTCGTCAAGCGCTTCACCAACGAGCTTGTTGGCGGCGGCAATCGCAAGAGCAGCAACCTGACCGCGCAGGTCGCCGAGAATGCGTCCGCGTTCGAGTTCGGCTTCTGCCATGGCGGCTTCGCGAGCCTTGGCAGCCTCGCCTTCCGCAGCAGCGCGGACGTCTTTGGCGGCAACTTCAGCGCGCTCGGTGGCTTCACGAACGACCTTACCGGCTTCCGCTTGGGCGTCCGCAATGATCTTGGCGGCATCTTTTTCGGCATTGGCGCGGGCTTCTGCGGCAACACGGGCATCTTCCAAGCCCTGACCGATCTTCTTCTTACGGGTCTCCATCATATCCAGCATGGGCTTGTAGACCCAGGCATTCAGTGTGAGCATTACGATGGTGAATGCAATCAACTGGACGATGAGCAGACCGACATTAATACCTAATGCTTCCATGTTTTATGCTCCTTGAATTACACAACTTTGAAGAGCATGAGGAAGGCAATGACCAGACAATAAATAGCAATGGATTCAGAGAACGCCACGCCGAGGATCATGTTGGTCAACAAGTTACCATAGGTATCGGGGGTGCGAGCCATGCCGCCGAGGGCGCCTTGAACGCTCAAACCAATACCGACACCGGCGCCAGCCGCGCCGATCATCGCCAACCCCGCGCCCACGAAGCGCATCGCATCTAAAAGAAATTGTCCATCCATGTTTCAAGTCTCCTTGGTTTTTATCTGTTTATTTCAAAAAATTAGTGGTCCGCGTGCTCTTCGTCGCCATGACCTTGTGTCGCCATTGCCATGAAGACCATGGTCAACATACCGAACACAAATGCCTGGATCAAGCCCACGAACAGTTCAAACATCATGACCATTGCCGCCAAAATGCTGACATTTCCCAGCAAGGAGGCAACCACAGCCACCAACACCACACCCGCGAACATATTACCGAAGAGACGGAAGGTGAAGGAGAGGATCTTCGCAAATTCAGAAATGATTTCCAACAAACCTACGAGGAAATCCATCGCGCCAAAGAACGGCACTTTGAACATGCGCTTGACGTTGAAGAACTTGCTGAAATACGCCATGCCCTGCGCGCGGACGCCAATCACCTGGATCATCACGAAAGAGATCACAGCGAGGGTCAGGGTGAAGTTCAAATCCACCGAAATACCGCGGAAGAACGTCGCAAGAATGTACTCGCCCTCTTCCGGCAGGAGCATATCAAAGCCGCCCATATGCTGAACCGCATG
This sequence comes from Anaerolineales bacterium, assembly GCA_034435475.1. Classification (GTDB taxonomy): domain Bacteria; phylum Chloroflexota; class Anaerolineae; order Anaerolineales; family Villigracilaceae; genus Villigracilis. The sequence continues at coordinate 331 of DAOTXI010000093.1, read as the reverse complement.
ACCTTCGCCATGCGCATGGTGAATTACACCGATGGATTCAAAGCCAGGAATCAGCTTGAGCAGGTTTGCGAACAACACATAGATCATAATGGTCGCAAACCACGGGAAGATCGCCTTCGCCCACTTCGCGCCCGCCGAGCTTTCGGTCAGGTTATAGAGCATCTCAAGAATGGCTTCCATCGCATTGCCAATGCCAGTGGGAACTAGATCGGTTTTCTGGCTCTTCACCAACGAGCGATTGGCAGCAAACGCAATCAACACCAGCAGGACAATGGTCACAACCAGGGTGGGAAGCGTATTCACAAGATAGAACGGTTGCCCAAGGAAATTC
>DAOTXI010000092.1:0-2896 GCA_034435475.1 Anaerolineales bacterium | reverse complement strand
TGCACCGGATAGGCGGGAATGTCCACCACAGCAGGCATCTGTACCGCCTGCCCCGTGCGAACATCAAACTCCGCTCCATGACGAGGGCAAACGACATTAAAGCCTTCAAGCATTCCATCTCCAAGCGGACCATCATCGTGCGTGCAGACATCGCCAATGGCAAAGAACTGTCCGGCAATGTTGAAAATGACAATGGGCTTGTCACCCAAATCCACGAACAAACGCTCGCCATTCGGGAGCTCTGAAGCGGGGGCGATCTCTACAAACTCGGCTTTTGATTCGTCAAATATTGAATAATTGAACACGGGACTTTATACAGGCGCACAAGTGGACACACAAAAAAGAAAGATGTCTTTAATTGTTTGCCTGTCTCCTTGCTTACTTGTTTACTTGCTTATCTACCTACTCCACCAACGAATCGCTTGCCTCACCGAGACCATAAACACCTGCCTTCAAGACTTTCAGGGAGAGCAATGCGCACTTTAAACGGACGGGACCCAGGTCAATACCGAGCAGGTCGAGAATATTCTGCTTGTTGAGTTTTTTCACTTCGTCAAGCGGCTTGCCGGTGATGGATTCCATCAACAAGTCCGCCGACGCTTGCGAGATGGCACAGCCATGCCCACTGAACATTGCCTCGGTCACAACGCCATTGCTGTCTACGCGCAAGTCGATTTGGATGTGATCGCCGCACAAGGGATTATTATCCGCAAACGAAATGTCATGCGGGTCGAGTTTTCCGCGATAAGATGGATTCTTGTAATGCTCGATAATTACTTCACGATAGAGATCGTCCATTGTAGCTCCGGTGTCAGTCATCAGATATCAGGGTCAGAAAAAAACGTGACACCGTTCTCTGAACATTCATAGCGTATCCAAAAACGTGCCCGACTGCAATCCGTCGATTGCTCTTTCATGCTAACACCTGATACCTGGAACTTGGCACTTAAATTACCCAAACATTTCCTTTACTTTATACAACCCCTGCACCAACAGATCAACTTCGTCCTTCGTCGAATATAAATAGAACGAAGCGCGGCTGGTGGCAGGGATTCCAAATTTTTCATGCAAGGGTTGGGCGCAATGATGACCCGCCCGCACCGCAATGCCTTCCTGGTCCAGAATCTGCGCCACATCATGCGGGTGGACACCTTCCAGCGTGAACGCCGCCACGCCGCCTTTTTTATCCGCTGAGGGACCGAACAACCTTACGCCGGGGACTTCTTCCAATCTTTCGAGCGCATATTCTGTGATCTCATGCTCATGCGCGGAAATATCCTTCATTCCCACGCCAGTCAAGTAGTCCACTGCCGCGCCAAAACCGACCGCCTCTGCAATGGCGGGAGTCCCCGCCTCAAACTTATGCGGAAGCGTGTTCGGGCGGAAGGAACGCAGTTTCACTTCTTTAATCATATCTCCGCCGCCCAAAAACGGGGGCATTGCTTCCAGCAAGGCGGACTTGCCATACAAAACACCGATTCCAGTAGGTCCACACATCTTATGCGCCGAGAAGACATAAAAATCCGCATCAAGGGCTTGCACATCCACCGCCAAATGCGGAACTGATTGAGCGCCATCCACGAGTGTCACTGCGCCAGCCGAGTGCGCCAACTTGATGATCTCCCCAGCCGGGTTGATCGTGCCCAACACATTGGACATGTGCGTAAACGAGACCAGCTTCGGGTTGCGGTCCAGAAGCGCTTTGTAGGCTTCCAGGTCAAGCAGACCATCTTCCGTCACCGGAATAAATTCCAATTCAATCCCGCGCTCCGCTTGCAGCATGTGCCAGGGCACAAGATTGCTGTGATGTTCCATCTCGGTCAAAAGGACAAGATCGCCCGCCTTCAAATTAGCGCGTGCCCACGAATACGCCACCAGGTTAATAGACTCGGTAGTATTGCGGGTGTAAATGATTTCACGCCCCGCAGCCGCATGGATGAACTTCGCAATGCGTTCACGCGCTCCTTCATATAAAGACGTGGCTTCCTCCGCCAGGGTATGCACTCCGCGGTGGATGTTGGCATTGGAGCGGCGATAATAATCGTTCATCGCCTCGATCACCTGCACCGGCTTCTGTGAAGTCGCCGTGGAATCAAGATAGACCACGCGCTTGCCATTGGCAGTCTCGCGGTTCAGGATCGGGAAGTCTTTGCGAATTTTTTCTATGTTAAGTGTCATGGGAAAATATTAAGTACAAAAGGAAACAGGCAGACAGGCACATATTTACTTGTATACCTGTCTACTCTTATACCTGCCTAATAATCAGGAATAATATCCTTCTTCAACAACGGCTTTTTACCGCCCGTTGTCACCGGACGAATGTGCTCAGAATTCAACGGGTACCAAAGGATTCGGTCAGGCACCATCCAGCCATCGGTCAGAAAAACATTCGAGCGGAATTGAACCGCCACCATCTTGTTATCCACCTGCACCACAATGCCCTTGATCCAACCGCGCACACGTTCGCGTCCCTTTTCATGATCGCAGAACACTTCCACGGTGTCACCAACTTCAAAGGCATATTCAGGTCGCGGGGCTTTCATAAACGTGAATGGGTTCGAGTTTGACCCGGCAGCTGCCTTACGCAAAATTGACTTCACCGGCTGGCGGATCTGATTCGCAAGGTTCACCGAACGGGTCACTTCAATTGGCTTTTCAGCAGGCACACGCGTCTTGCTTGATGCCACTGTTTTCTCTTTCTTAATCGCAACTTTCGGCGCAGCCTTAACAGCCGCCTTTTTCACCAGGCTTGTCTTAACTGCCGCTTTTCTGACCCCCGGTTTCGTTTTTGCCTTCATATTCGATTTGGGTTTTGATTTGGTTGACTTGACTGGCATGATTCACTTCCTAACACACAAAATTGAGACGCCCTCCGCCTCATTCTCAAGGGAATGCC
>DAOTXI010000091.1:0-2742 GCA_034435475.1 Anaerolineales bacterium | reverse complement strand
ATTGTTTTCTTCACCCGGTTTTGACGGGTCTCTTCCTTCTTCGCCTCTCCGATCCAGTTTACATACTCCCGCCTGTGGGTGAAGGAAAGTTTTTCGAAGAAGCCCATTGCCGCCTTATCCTTCTTCAATGCCTTCAACAGGTCATTCGGAACCTCAACCACGCGCGGCTCGGAGTCCAATTCCACCGTTATTTTGACGGTATCCCCGGCAGTTTTTCCGATCTGCTCGCGGATGCTTTTCAGGATGATGAGGATGTGCTTCTCGCCGCCCATCCGCGCCAGCATACCTCGATAGGGAACACCGTCGAAGGTGGCTTTGACCTTCGGACGCTTCGAGCCGAAGGCTGTCTCCACATCGAAGGGGATTTCCACGAATGCGCCGCCCCCGCCCGCATCCAGGATTTTGGCTGAAAAAGCATGTTTTTTGGGCATGTCAAGTTTACTTTCTAAATTTTCTGGAAATTGAGCAAAATATACTTTACTACACTGTAAAAAAGTAACCCTATTGATGTCATGCAGTCTTTTGGTTTAACATCATTTATTTGCTTTGTTTCAAAAACACCCGCGTCTCTTTGATCTTTTCTTTTGCTACTTTTCCATTCCCTTCCCAATAATCCAGCAGTTGACCGATGGTCAGCACCGCATGGAGGTTATAGCCTGCCTGCTCCAGCGACTCTTTCGCGCCGGATTGCCTGTCCACCAGCACGACCACATCTTTCACGACCAATCCCGCGCCGGTCAATTTTTCGATGGCTTCGAACTTGCTCCCGCCGGTGGTGGCGAGGTCATCTATGACGACAACCGTCTCCCCCGCGCGATATTCGCCTTCGATCTCGGCTTTCGTGCCGTACGCCTTGGCTTCCTTGCGCGGATAGATCATGGGGTAGTTCCCGGCAATAGAGATGGCTGTGGCAATGGGAATGGCAGCGTAGGGCAGACCGGCGATGCGGGAAAAGTGGAAAGCGCCGCCCTGAACCTGTTGAAGGGTGGAAAGTAGAGGAAGATAAGCCTCTGCAATTTGTTTTAGCAATGCGGGATAGGTGATGATCTGCCGCAGGTCAATGTAAATGGGACTCTTAAGCCCAGACTTGAGTGTGAACTCGCCAAACTTAATGCAGCCTGCTGAGAGGAGACCGTTGGCGAGGATAGATAGAGTTTTATCAGATCGAATGGAATTTATAGGCATTATGGCTTTCTCCGGGCATTCTCGACCGTGCAGGAAATCAACAAACCTGCCTTAGTCGCCGTAGAAAAAATATAAATTTTCGGATTCGTAGTATGCTTGCGAGGCTGATCGAATACGACCAAGTTTACCGCAGAACCGCAAGCCATGAGAAAAACACAGCATAGACCGGACCATCAACGCAAATATTCTGCTTGCAAGAATGCGCCAAGAAGCGCCGAAGCGAAAGTGCATCAAGCCGTCAACCGGGTCCTGGCGTAACTTTCGATCTCTTTGTGTAGAAAAATGGTTTTCCCGGATTTGAACCAGTTGCGCCGGACCTTTATTTGGCGATTCGCTGCTTGTATCGTAAGACAAAGTTAATCAAGTCTTTTTTGATTTAGCTGGTTTGGAAATTTGAAAAGTTAAGTTTTCCATAAGACACTCTGTACTACCCATTGCGAACTCAAACCATTCACCCCAACCCGTGGATTTTTGCAATACCGACGCTTTGATATCGCCCAGTTTTTGTCCGCGCGCCTGGCAGGCTTTTATGTAAGCCGCGCTTCCATCTTTGACCTGAACCGTTTGCGTTTCAGCGAGTTGACCCAGCCTGCGGCAGTAGTCGTAGTGGAAGTTGGCGCGCAGGGCGTTGTCGAGTTCGGTGGTTAGGTGGTCGGGTAGTCGGATAGTCGCGTGGTCAGATAGTCGAGTGTTTGGGAGTTCAAGGTAGAGGGTGTAGTGAAAGGGCGGGGTGTCGTCGGGGGCAAGCATGTAGAAGATTGGATTGAGGTTGTGCTTTGCAAAAAGTTCTTTCAAAACCCCTGCCACAAACTGCTCGTTGAGTTTTTCACCGAAGTAATCCGAAACCGTATCTGCCTTGCCGATGAATTTGACACAGGGGACCTGGTTGTAGAAACCGGTTACTTCAACGATGTCGTTGAGTTGATAGCGATACAGTCCGCCGCCGGTGGTGACGATGACGGAGTAGGCCTTTCCCTTTTTGAGTTGATGCGCGAGAAAAATATCGCCGTTCTCGGCGAGGAATTCAAAATAATGCGAAGTGATCGCGAGGATGTTTCCATACCCGGTCAACGGGAAGGAGACAAAGGCCTCGGTGGCGAGCAATCCTTTGGGTTGCATGGTCACGTTGGGGAAAAGAGATCCCAATTCCTTTGCGTAGGGTTCGGATGCGCCGTCTGCCCAGCAGCTAATAAGAGAAAGGTTTTTCCAGATGGAGGAATAGTTGGTTGGGGAGAGTTTGGAAAGAGAGTGGGCACGGGATCGCGAAGGTGGAAAGTGGAACGTGGGAAGTGGAGAGTGATTGGGTGGGGTGATGGTTCCGTCAGCGATGTCTTTGAGCAATAAGTCCCAATATTTTTCCAATGGAGCAAGTAAAAGGGTCAGGAAGGTGGGGTTCCAGACGGAAATCAGGCGCAGGTCTTCGCGGCGGAGGAGATAAAGCAGGGTGACATAACGGAAATCGTCCATGTCTTGAATGTGTTTGACGAAGTTGGGAACAGCCATCAGCGATGATTCGATGACTGAGCCAAATGAGCCGAGATAGGCGCTATCTTCCTC
>DAOTXI010000090.1:0-8114 GCA_034435475.1 Anaerolineales bacterium | reverse complement strand
CACATACCCCGGTCCGCCGATCAGGATCAGCGGCGAGTGTTCATCCTCTTCGGATATCTTCCCCTCGTGGATGGTGATCAGTTCGTGACCCTGCCCGAATGCCACATCCTCGATGAAATTGTAGGCAACGGATTCATCCTCCAGTTCGAAGACATCCGCCAGGTAGCGGGCGGCTTTTGTCCGTGCCAGCGCGTAGATGACGGCAAAGAGGGGCAGGTATTTGAAAACGCTCAACGCGGCGACGGCGAGGCGTTGAATATCGGTAGTCACAAGGAAGATAAATACCGCCAACGTCAATCCGCTGAGGATCGCCCAGGCTCCGAACCCTGCGTAGGAGCGGATCCGGTTGCGGTATTCGACGCTGTCTTCGGTCAGACCAAAGAGGCGCGGAATCACTTCCTCGCGTTGGATGCGCATCCGCTTCATTGTTTTTCCTCATCGCGGTGCATGGCGGTATCCAGTTTGCTGATCAGCAGCCACTTCCAGATTTCATCCAGCCTTTTTATCTCGGCTTCCATCTGGTTGTTGGCGCGGCTTTCGATCAGGATTGTCTCGCGCACGGGTTCGATCAGGTTTTGCAGGGTGGCAAAAATATCCTGCGGCGGGGCAATGGGGTTGGAGAATTTCTTTGCGGCAAGGCGGGCAAAGTTCTTGATGGCTTCGCTGTGGGCGGCGGTCTCGATCAGTTTTTCGCGCTCGTTCAACAGGTCTTCATCGCGCCGCGCGATCTTCATCCATTCGGTGTTCCAGTTATTGACGATCTGCTCCTCGATGCTCTTTTCGAATGTGACGTTGTGTATCCGCACAGACATCACTTCCAATCCGCGCGCTTCGAGTTGTTCGTATTCGAGGCTGGGCAGGGCTTCGCCGGTCTCGGGGATTCCGGTGTCGTCCAAAACAACCACCAGCGGACGCTGCACCCGCCGGTTGATCATCTCTTCGATGGTTTGCAATCCGCTGATGCCCTCTGCCTTGAACAGTTCTTCCAGTTTGAATTTGCGCACGTACTCGCGCCACAGGTTCACCACAAGATGCGCCGGGAGCCGGTGCCATTCCATGCGGACTCGTTTATTATCCGCCGCGCCAAGCTCGATCACTTCGCGCGTGATGGCGTTCAAAACCGCCTGGGCGTTGTACCCATACTGGGACCTCACACCGCTTTCGGATGCTGGTTTTTCAGGGAGTTGTTTGATGCGGAATTTGATGCTGATGGTGGGTGAGATTTCAAACCCGTCGCGGGTCAAACCCACCGTTTGCTGGTAGCGGCGGCTTTGGGTTTCGCCTTCCTTTTGGGCGGGTGACGATGCAAGGTTGAGAAACGGCTGGTCGCCCGCCAACGGACCGATGAACTGCCACTGCGCTCGCAAGTCCACGCCTTCTTCGCGGGTGATCGTTTCCTTCCCACGTGTGAAGCGGATTCCGGGTCCCGCCGCGCCGATGATCTCCGTATCGGTTTGCAGGACGACTGCGCTGGCGGTATCGAGCACGATCACGCCGGGACCCTTTTTCTTCGTCTCGCCCTCGTGCTTGATCAGCCGCCCGTTCTTGACAAAGAGCGTCGGTCCGCGTTTGCCGTCGAAGGCGCTGACCCGGGCATAGATCTCCTGCCGATCTTCGGGGGTCTGCACCGGGAGAACGAATTGGGAGAAGAAATAAACCAGCCGGTCAAGAATGTAATTCGCGGCGATTATATCCACCAGCAGAATAAACCCCGCCGCGGCAAGCACGAAGACATTTGTGTAATCCAGCCCCAGCCCGAAGAGAATCCCATGAAAGACGGCAAGCGTTATAAAAAGCACGCCAAAAGGCGTCTGCAAAAACGAACCGATGCCGTCAAAGACTCGTCTCATATGAAAGGCGATTCTAAATCAAAATTGGGGAAAGTGGTGGGAATTTTATGAAATGGAAATTTTGGCATGGATGTTATGCATGGATTGTCTGTATTTGTGAAGTACAATTCGGCGCGCCGGCCTGACACAGTTCGGAACTTTGTCTGGCTGATGCCGCCCGGTTTATTGAGCAAAATCGCGGGACAGGCGAAGTTGGTCTGTGTCATGCGTCGCTTGAGCCGTTTTGGATAATCTGGCGATTGGCGATACATATCAGAGCATGGTAGGAACTGATTGCGCATCAATGGGTGAGAACGAAAGGGAGTGGATACGATAGGTCAAACACGAAGTGATAAAATACCATGGAATGTCCATCATCCCCTCCATGCTGCCGGATTTCCGCGTCCGACAGCGTGATTATCTTCTTGAAATATCGCGCGCCCTCACCCAGGAACTTGACCTGGAGAAACTGCTGGCGCGCATCTTACGCATCTCGATTGAGATGCTGGCCGGGCAGGCGGGATTGATTGCCCTCAAACTGCCCGACGGCTGGAAGGTGGCGGCGGCTCATGGAATAGCCCCGGCTTTTCTCTCCTACCTGACCCCTCTCCTCGCCGAAGAAAAAGTCCGAGAACTGGATGTGCGCGAACTCAACCGGATGCTAAAAGAGATGACCTACACCGCCAGCCGCGGCATCCTGAATGGGACCGGGCTGCCGCTCGCCGCTCACGAGCAGGTCATTGGGGTTATCTTCATCTTCCGCAACTACCCCGATATGTTCACCCCCAACGACCGGGTGCTTCTCCAATCCTTTGCGGACCAGGCTGCGATTGCCGTATTCAATGCCCAATTATATGGACAGGTATCCTATGAAAAGAAACGGCTGGACGCGCTTCTCGACTCCGCCGCGGACGGAATCCTGATCCTTGACTCCGGGATGACCATTGAGCGATGCAACTCCGCGTTCGCAAAACTCTTTGGAACCGACCCGGAGGATGTCAGAGGGAAACCTCACGATGCGGTCATCCGTTGGAAGAAGGAGCCGCAGGGAAATACCCTTGAGGAATCTCTCCAGAATGGGTGGCCTCTTTCTCCAAACGCCACGCTTTACGTCGAAGGCGATTTGGAACGCCGATTGCCGCCGCCTCTGCCTGTTGGCATCACATACGCGCCGCTGCTCTCAGATGAAGGGAAACTGCGAAACGTGATCGCCGCGGTGCGAGATATCACCCACTTCCGCACGGCGGACGAGATCAAAGCGACCTTCATCTCCATCGTCAGCCATGAATTAAGAACCCCGGTCGCGCTCATCAAGGGATACGCATCCACATTGAGGCGCGCCGACGCAAAATGGGATAAGCACACCATCAACGACTCGCTTAGCGTCATCGAAGAAGAGGCGGACCGTCTCTCCAAAATGATTGACGATTTACTCGACGCTTCACGGTTGCAGGCGGGAGGCTTGAGCTTGAATCATGCCGATGTCGCCATCCCCAGCCTTGCGTTAAGAGTGAGCGAGAGGTTTGCATCCCAATCGCCGAAACACCGCATCATCCCAGACTTCGCGGATAAATTCCCAATCATCCTCGGCGATGAAAACCGGCTGGAGCAGGTACTTTCCAACCTTGTATCGAATGCCTTGAAATACGCGCCCGAAGGAGAAATCCGAATCACAGGGTCGGCGCTTCCCGATCAGGTCATTGTCTGCGTCAGTGACGAGGGACCGGGGATAGACGCGAAAGACCTGCCGCATATTTTCGACCGTTTCTACCGGTCGAGCAGCGCCGTCAGGCAAACGAAGGGAGCGGGGCTTGGGTTGTACCTAGCGCGAGCCATTGTGGAGGCGCACGGCGGGCGGATCTGGGCGGATGGACGGGATGGTTCGAAGGACAAATCGAAAGCGGAGACAGGCGCGAGAATCTGTTTTTCCCTGCCACGCTGACCGGTTATACCAAAGGCAGCCGGGAAGAGACCCCACCCCGGTACCTAGCCGGGCGCGTTTTGGGGGGTAAAATACCTGTAAATTAAATAACTCAGGCAAACCCCGTAAATCACCCACTGAAGAAGAGGAAAACATGGCTAAGATCCCCACACGGAAGCAGGTCGACAAGAAATACACATGGAATGCAGAAAGCGTCTACAAATCCACGAAAGATTGGGAGGCGGCGCTCAAGGCGGTCATTGACGACATTCCAAATGTAAAGAAGTTCGAAGGAAAGTTGGGCGAAAACCCCGAAACCCTGCTGGCAGGGATTAAAGCCATCGAAGACTTGTCGCTGCGGGCGCAGACCGTTTTCATGTACGCTCAATTTGCCTATGCCGTGGATACAACGAACCAGGAATCTGCGGCGATGATCGGCAAAGCCCAGGGCATGTCAGGTCAGGCGCTTGCCGCCATTTCATTTTTGAATCCCGAATTGTTATATATCGGCTGGGAAAAACTCGATGCGTGGATGAGGTCGAACCCGGGGCTCGAACCGTATCGTCACTCCTTTGAGGATTTGTTCCGACAGCAGGCGCATGTGCGTTCGGCGGAGGTGGAGGAAATCCTCGGCATGGCGGCAGATCCGTTCGCGGGCGCGGGCAACAGCACCAGTATGCTCGTCAATGCCGATTTCAAGTTCGCCCCGGCGCAAGACAGCAAGGGCAAAAAGATTCCGGTTACTCAAAGCAATTTCTATTCAACCCTGCTTGAACATCCCGACCGCAAGGTACGCCAGAGCGCATTCGAAAGTTATCACGACAAGCATGTCGAATTCAAGAACACGCTTGCGACAAACCTTTCCACTTCCATTTCGGCGAACGTTTTCAATATGCGCGCGCGCAAGTTCAATACAACCCTCTCGGCTTCACTGTTCAACAACAACGTGCCCGAGGAGGTCTTTCACAATCTGATCGATACCTTTAAAAAGAAACTGCCCGTTTGGCACAGATTCTTCGATATCAAACGCCGGGCGTTGAAACTAAAGGACATTCAGTATTTCGATATGTGGGCGCCCATTGCCCGTAAAAAGGTGCCGGTTTCATACGAAAAAGCGGTGGACTATATTTGCGACAGCCTCGCGCCCCTCGGCAATGAGTATGTGGACACCGTCCGGAAGGGCTGTCTCAAGGACCGCTGGGTGGATTCTGCTCCGAATGCAGGCAAAATGAATGGCGCATTCTCCTACGGCTCGCCGGAGACGCATCCCTTCATTATGATGTCGTTTACAGACGATGTCGGCAGTATGAGCACGCTGGCGCATGAACTTGGTCATTCGATGCATTCGTACCTGACATGGAAAAACCAGCCCTATGCTTATAGCGCATATTCGCTCTTCGTGGCGGAGGTTGCCTCGAATTTCAACCAGGCAATGATGCGCGCCCACCTGCTGGAGACCATCAAGGATAAAAATTTCCTCATCACCCTCATCGAAGAAGCCGTGAGCGGAAACTTCTTCCGTTATTTCTTCCAGATGCCGACCCTCGCCCGCTTTGAACTGGAAACACATCAACGCGCCGAACGCGGCGAACCCCTGACAGCCGATTCGATGCAAAACCTGATGGCAGACCTGTTCAGCGAAGCCTTTGGACCAAAGGTGAAGATTGACCGCCCGCGCGTGGGGATGGTCTGGTCGACCTTCTCGCATCTCTTCGCGGACTATTATGTCTATCAATACGCCACGGGCATTTCCGGCGCTCATGCCTTGTCTGCCAGAATCCTGCGCGGTGAGCCGAATGCCGCGGAAGATTATCTTGGTTTCCTGAAATCGGGTTCATCGGTCTATCCGCTGGATGTGTTGAAGAAAGCCGGCGTGGATTTGACGACTCCCAAAGCCGTGGAGGAGACTTTTGCGGTGATGGAAGGGTATATTGACAGGCTGGAGGAACTGATCGGGTAGTGGGATGTAAAGACGTAGACAAGTAGACAAGTATCTACGCATCACGGATTACGAAATTCTTAATCCGTGATGCGTAATCGTGTAAAATGGGGTTCTGCTTCACCCAATCACAAATCTAAAATCAGAAATCGGAAATCGTAATGGCTCAAACCCAAATCGCATGTCCACGCTGTAAACAAATGATCCCTGCCAACGTCGAGCAGTTATTCGATGTAACCTCCGACCCGCAAGCCAAGCAACGCCTGCTAAGTGGACAAGTCAACCATGCCCGCTGTCCATATTGCGGATATCAGGGTCGGCTCGCCACGCCGGTGGTGTATCACGACAATGATAAAGAACTGCTGCTGACCTTCTTCCCGCCGGAATTGGGACTCCCCGTCAACGAACAGGAGCGGATGATCGGCCCGCTCATCAAGCAGGTGATGGACCGCCTCCCGGCGGAGAAGCGCAAGGGTTACCTGCTCAAGCCGCAAGCCAACCTCACCTATGAATCCATGATCGAGACCATCCTCGGCAAGGACGGCGTCACTCCGGAGATGATCAAAAGCCAGCAGGAGCGCGTGCAGTTTATCGAACGGCTGATGCAGGTCACCTCGAAGGATGTCCGCAGTGAATTGATCAAGCAGAACGCCAAAATCATTGACGAGCAGTTCTTTGCCCTGTTCAGCCGGATCGCGCAAAGCGCCATGAACAGCGGACAGGAACAAATGGCGCGGGCTCTAATTGACATCCAGACCCAGTTGCTGGAGGAAACCGATTACGGGCGGCAGTTGAAAGAATCGGTTGCAGAGTTGGAAGCGGCTCAACACGAGTTGCAGGATGCAGGTCAGGGATTGACCCGCGAGAAATTGCTGGACTTTGTCCTCGCCTCGAAAACCGACTCCAGACTGCGGGCATACGTCTCTCTGGCGCGCCCCGGCATGGATTATGTTTTCTTCCAAACGTTAAGCGAACACATCGAAAAAGCATCGGGCGATGAAAAGTCCCGCCTCGAAGGAATCCGCGAGAAGTTGCTCGGCTATGTGGCTGACATGGACAAGCAAGTCGAGGCGCGTTACAAGCAGGCGCAGGAATTCGTGGAATCGCTCTTAAACGAAGCGGATATCGAAAAAGCTGTGACCGCCAACCTCGACCGGTTCACGCAGGATGCGGTGGATATTGCCCAGCAGATGTTGAAGCAGGCGACCGAGAAGAACGAATACGAACGGATGGGCAAATTGCAAAAGATGATCCAGGTCTTGCAAACCGCCAGCGCCCCGCCGGAGATTGGCATCATCGAGCAGTTGATCCAACTGCCAGACGCCTCTGCCGTGGAAGCTGCACTGACCGAAAACCCGGACCTGCTTACCCAGGGACTACTGGATACGTTGACCGGGCTTGCCACACAAATGGAATCCCAGCCCGACAACCCCGAAGCCAGGGCAATGGGAGAGAAATTGAGCGAAATTTACAAAATTGCGCTCAAGATTTCGATGAAGAAGAACATGGGATAAACAAGTAGGTCACGCTTCAAGCGTGACCTACACACTAACAGTTCAAGGAAGTGGTGTAGCAGAAGGTGTCACAGATACAATAATTAGTGGCGGCTCTTCTAAATGCCTTTGTCTCCATTCGATATGTTTTTTTAATTCCATTGACCTTTGAAAAAAGCCTTCAGAATAAATTTTTTTCTCTCACGTCTTCAGGAAACATCCTTTGAAGATCAGAATTCCATGTTGAGCCATATATGGGAGCTTCGACTTTTTGAATGAATCCATCTTCCCTAAGGTAGATGGCTGCTGGTCTCATTGCTTCATATCCAGGGGCGATACATACTGCCCACACATATAGTTTCTGTTCAGCTTGTCCCAATATGTTCCACTCGCACAAAACTATTTCAATTGGATACAAGGCAGGAATAAATTTCTCTGCCAAGGCGCTCTGATATTCTCGCCATCGCTCTACCTGAATTGCATTCGGCGTAACAAGGATTGGGAAGGGCGGTTGTGTCGGTTCTGGGCTAGGAGTTACAGTAGATATCACAACCGGAGTAGACAAAGCCGTTTGAGTGAGGGCGACGGCTGTCCATGCGAAAGGGGGGATTGTGCTTGTTTCCGTCGCGGGCGGAGTGACTTGTCCGCAAGCGGACAGGAACAGCATCAGCAAGAGAAAGCAGGCGTGTTTACAAGGTCTCGGGAACCTTATATGAGAAAACCCATTCATGTTGTCCTTTACTTTAGGGGAAAACTTCTTTCTCCCATTGACTTGTGCGGCTGATTTCATTGTAGGCGCTTATAAGCCTATTACCAAGTGGCTTTTGTTTATCAATTCCATTACTTTTTTTACATCATCTTAATCCCTCAAACAAATCACTTTCCACTTCCCGCCCCCCATTGACGAGACTGAACGCCCTGAAAAAAGATCC
>DAOTXI010000089.1:0-8621 GCA_034435475.1 Anaerolineales bacterium | reverse complement strand
CGACGCGGACGTAGAAATTTTCCAGTGTTTCCACATCACCGATGACGCGGGCAAGCAAATCGCCTGAACGGAAGTTCATCAGGCGGGCGGGGGCGAGGGGTTCGAGTTTTTCGTAGAACCATACGCGCAGTTTGGCGAGCAGACGGAAGGTGACGTCGTGCGAGACGAGGCGTTCGAGGTAGCGGAAGATGGCGCGGGTAATGCCGAAGAAGCGCGTGCCGACGGTGGAGACGCCGAGGTCTGCAACAGAGACGGCGATGGCGGCGGTGGAGATGAGCCACGCGGAGGTGCCCATGAGCGCGACGCTGGCAAGGATGGTGATGGAACTGAGCAAGACGGAGAGTGCAACGCGATGCCAGTTGCCACGCAGGAAGGTGAGAAGGCGGGGGAGGATCGATTTTTGATTTGCGATTGACAATTTACGATTGGAGGGTGAAGGTTGCAGGTTGAAGGTTGAAGGTTGTTGGGTAGATTCTGAAGGTGATGGCTCTTCAACTTGCAACTTGTAACCTGTAACTTGTAACTCGTAAGTTCTAACCATGCTCGCATATATACCACCCTTTGCAAGCAGTTCTTTGTGCGTGCCTTGCTCGATGATTCTGCCTTCGTCGAGGACGATGATGCTGTCGGCTTGGAAGATGGTGTTGAGACGATGCGCGATGGTGATGACAGTTCGTCCCTGCATGAGTTCGCGGGTAGATTCTTCGAGCAGGGCTTCGGTTTCGGGGGCGAGGGCGGAGGTGGGTTCGTCGAGGATGAGGATGGGGGCGTCTTTGAGGAAGGCGCGGGCGAGGGCGAGGCGTTGGGCTTGTCCGCTGGAGAGACGGGCTCCACTTTCGCCGACGATGGTTTCGTATTTTTCGGGCAGCGATTCGATGAAGTCATGCAGGCGTGCGGCTTTGGCGGCGTGGATAACTTCTTTGTGGGTCGCGTCTGCTTTGCCGAGGCGGATGTTTTCGGCAATGGTGGTGTGGAAGAGGTGAGGGCGTTGGGGAACCCAGGCGATGTTGGGTCGAAGGTCAAAGGTCGAAGGTTGAAGGTCGCCTTGGGTGGGTTGGATGAAGCCGAGGAGAAGTTGGGCGAGGGTGGATTTGCCTGCACCTGTTTTACCGACGAGGGCGATGTGTTGCCCCTGTTGGATGGTCAGGTTGATGTTTTGGAGGGCGGGGGTGGTTTCGTTGGGGTAGGTGAAGGAGATGTTTTCAAGTTGCATGTTGAAGGTTGCAGGTTTTGAACCTTCCAACTTGTAACTTGCAACTTGCAACTCATGTATTGGCGTATCCAAAATCTCATAAATCCGCTTCGCCGCTGTTGTGCCATTCATGCCTGCATGGAATCTCGCACCGAGGGCGCGGAGGGGCATGTAGAACTCAGGGGCGAGGACGAGCAGGAAGAGGGCAGGCTGGAATTCCATGTTGCGGTAAAGCAGGCGGAACCCGATTTCCACGGCGACGAGGGCGGTGCTGATGGTGGCGAGCATTTCCAGCGCGAGCGCGGAGAGGAAGGTGATGCGCAGGACGCCGAGCGTTGTGTCACGATATTGCTCGGAGATTTTTGCGATATTCTTCGCCTGTCCCTTCGATTGTCCAAATAGTTTGAGCGTGGTCAGCCCTTGCAGGCTGTCGAGGAAGTGCGCGCTGAGCAGGCGCAGGGTTTCGTACTGGCGTTTGGTGACAACCTCCGCGCCTTTGCCGATGATAATCATGAAGAAGGGAATCAAAGGGGCAGTGATGAGGAAAACGAAGCCAGTGAGCAGGTCAATGGGGAAGACGAAAAATAAAATGGAAATGGGAACAAGAGCAGTGACAACCAATTGCGGCAGGTACTGACTGAAATACGCGTCCAACGCTTCGATGCCTTCGACGGCAGCAGTGGTCAGCTCGCCGGTGCGTTGTCCGCGGGCGTAGGCGGGACCGAGTTTGAGGATGTGGGCAAAGAGCCGTTCGCGCAAATCCGTTTTGATTTTCACAGCGACGGCGTTGGCAGCGACTTCGTTGAGCCATGTCAGGAAGCCGCGTCCGCTGATGGCAAGGAGGATGAAGATGAGGGGAGTAGTGACTTGCGCAAGTGATTCTTTTTGGAGGAAGACTCCGTCGATCACACTGCTGAGGAGCCAGGATTGCCAAATGGTCAGGAACCCAGCCAAAAGTCCAGCAAGAACCGTTAACGTCAAAGAGAGGCGGGTATCGCGGGTGAGGGAGAGAAGTCGGCGGTGCATGGTCGGGTTGAAGGTTGCAGGTTGAAAGTTACAGGTTAAAAAGTTGGAAGGTTGAGGAGGAGTATATCCTGCCAACCTTCCAACCTTCAACTTGCAACCTGAAACCGATTTAGTAAACGAGGCTCTTCTTGTCGGTCTTGATACGCTGGCGGAACATGTAGTACGTCCAGCCTTGATAGACGAGCACGATGGGGACGAAGATGAGCGCGATGATGGACATGACGGTCAGGGTGTATTGCTAAGAAGAGGCGTTGTAGATCGTCAAAGACCAGGCGGGATTGGTGCTGGAGATCATCACGTTGGGGAAGATCATCGTGAAGAAGGTCACCTGGGTCAGCACGATGTTGAGCGAGGTCATAATGAATGCCCAGCCTTCCATCTTGTTGTTGAGGAAGTAGCCCGTGGCGAGAAGCACAACCACCGCCGCGAACGGTACGAAGCCAGGGTTCACAATGCCGCGTGCCCAGAAGCCTGCAACATAGGTGAAGATACCGAGGACGACATACAACACTGATGCGGCAACCCACAGCTTTTTGGCAAATACGTTGACACGTTCGCGCAGTTCGCCTTCGAGTTTGAGACCGAGGAAGTTTGCGCCGTGAAGAAGGAAGATGACCACGGTGGTCACGCCGCCGAGCAACCCGTAGGGATTGAGCAGTGTGAAGAGGTTACCCGTGAACATCATGTTCTCGTCAATGGGCACGCCGCGCGCAAGATTGGCGAAGGCAGCGCCAAGCAGCAACGCCGAGAGGAAGGAGCCGATGGCGATCATCCAGTCGAAGGTGTTGCGCCATTTGGGGCTGGCATCTTTGGAGCGATATTCAAAGGCGATACTGCGCATGATGAGACCGACGAGCAACAGGAACAGCGCAAGGTAGAAGCCGCTGAACATGGTGGCATACCAGTGAGGGAATGCGGCAAAGGTCGCGCCGCCTGCGGTGAGCAGCCAGACTTCGTTGCCGTCCCAGACCGAGCCGATGGAGTTGATGATGGCGCGGCGCTCTTCATCTTTTTTACCGAGGAAGGGCAGCAGCATGCCTACGCCAAAGTCGAAGCCCTCGAGGAAGTGGAAGCCAATCCAAAGGACGGCGATCAGAATGAACCAAAGGATTTGTAAAAATTCGTAAGACATGGTGTTCTCCTAGTCATCCGCGCCGACACGGGCGGGAGCGACATCAACGGATTCATGCATGGCGGCGTCGGGGCCGGCGATGGCGTATTTTTTCATCAGGTAGACCATCGCGCCCGCAAGCGTTCCGTAGACAACGACATAACCGATCAGGGAAATGAGCAGGTCAACGGTGGTGAGGTTGGGAGAGATGGCATCCTGCACGGTGAGCAAGCCTTGCACGATCCACGGCTGGCGCCCCATCTCGGAGAGGATCCATCCGCTGGCATTGGCGATATAGGGCAACACGATAACCCACGGAACCCACTTCATCCATTTGGCGTTTTCGTATTTGCCGCGCAGGGCGAGCAGGAACAGGAAGGCAAGCAGCATCATCAGGAAGCCGACCGCCATCATGAAGCGGAATGTCCAATAGGTGACGACCATCAGCGGGACGTAATCGCCTGGACCATATTGCGCTTCATACTCCGCCTGAAGTTGATCCACACCTTTGACTTCGCAGTCGAAGTTGTTACAGGCGAGGAAACTCAACACCTTGGGCATTCGCCACGACCAGACTTCGCGCTTGCCGCTCAGGTCACCGATGGTGAGGATGGAGAAATCAGCGGGCTGGGATGTTTCCCAATGCGCTTCGATGGCGGAGAACTTCATTGGCTGAGTCTCGAACATGTACTGTCCGTTCGTGTGACCGCCAAAGAACACCAGCGTACTGGCTACCCAACCGACAATTGCGCCAGCCTGGAAGGAACGCTTGAAGAAAGTCACATTCTGCTTGCGGATGATGTGATAGGCGCTCACGCCGAGGATAAGGAAACTGGCTGTGGTAAGTCCTGCGGCAATCGTATGCCAGAAGAACAACCAGCCTTTGGGGTTGGTGACGAGAGCAAAGAAGTCCACAAGTTCAGCGCGGTTTGTCGCTTCGTTGATGACGTAACCGACGGGGTGCTGCATCCAGCCGTTGGCGAGCAAAATCCACAGCGCGGAGAGATTCGAGCCGATGGCAGCCAGCCAGATGGCGGCATGGTGAACTTTCTCAGGCACTTTGCCTTCACCGAAGACCCACACGCCGAGGAACGTGGATTCCATGAAGAATGCCAGCAGCGCTTCCACCGCGAGGGGAGCGCCGAAGATATCACCGACATAGCGGGAATATTCAGACCAGTTCATACCGAACTGAAATTCCTGCACAATGCCGGTGACCACGCCGATGGCGAAGTTGATGAGGAAGAGTTTTCCCCAAAACTTAGTCATCTTGCGGTATTCCTCATCGCGGGTCTGGTAGTAGCGGCTTTGGAAATACGCCACAAACCAGGAAAGACCCAGGGTGAGAGGGACGAAGAGGAAGTGGTAGACGGTTGTGAGACCGAACTGCCACCGTGAAAGGGTGATTGGATCCATGTATGGTCCTCCGAAAAAATATAGTTTTGAAAAAGATGAAACCATTACCAACTTAGTAAACATTTAGAGCATAAAAAAGGGTGATTAGCCAACAAATAATCACCCTTCGATTTGCTTACACTGAAGCGGAAATTCTTTGCGGAAAATTATTCATTACAAAAAAGGCTGTTCCCTTTGAGCTATTCGCCATATCTTCAAGGCTTACACATTCAAGCTCATGCGACATGACAGATTTGAGGCGTTCCAGTTGAAAACAGATTGGGCATTCATCTCGAAATGGGCAATCGCCGTTCGAGTTCTGACACCCGGAAGAAAAATAGTGATCTTCGAAATATTCCAAAAGTTGAAGTAGATTGATATCCCTTGCCGGGCGGGCAAGCATTACACCACCATCGCGCCCCGGGAAAGTTTTAACAAACGACCCTCGTGCAAGGTCGGCAATGATATGTTGCGCAAAGGACCGGGGAATTACCATTTCCTGTTGAATTTCGGTTGTAGATGTACGAGAACCTGCCTCCCGCTTTGATAGCGAAAGAAGCATACGAATGGCGTACTCGGTCTGGCGATTAATTCTAAACATTATGTTATTATTTGTTATAATATGATATATATCACTATTTATAACAAGTCCTATGCATGTTTGCAATGGAAAAATGTAATAATTATTTATGACAAATGAGATGAAAACCAAAACATTTACCAGTTTGGTAAACAAAAACAGTAGTTTATCAAGTGAAGGTCATGCACAGCTTTTAGTAAAATAACTCATCTTACGCGGTAGCGTGAGATTTATCTCGCGTTTTCAGGGTATTTTCTGTAAATTTGGTGACAGGGAAAGGGTTTGGTTGTTACTCGTTTGCCACACTTGTAAAAAATAAATACCCCCTCCAAGAGCCAACGTGGCAGAGGGGGTATTTCAATGGAACAGGAGGGAATTTTGAGAAGATTATTTTGCGTTTGGGTACGCGGATTCGAGCCCCGGTCCTTCCACACCGTCAATATAGCGTTCGCCGTATAACTCGCCGTTGACCGTCACCGTATAAACGCCATGACCGGAAAGGTACTGGTCTGTTCCGGGGATGCTTTGCCAGGTGAAGGTCAGTTGGTTGCCTTCGAGCGTTCCAACGCCTTCCTGAATATCGCCGGAAACCAGCCATTGCATTTTATATTCGTTCGGTGCATCCCCGGCGAAGAGGGTCAGCGTGCCGCCGTATTGTTCGCCGGTGTTGTCTTCGGCATTGAGCGCAAACGAGCCGGTAATGTCCGGTACATTGTCTGCGGGGGCGTCTGCGCCGAGGGGGGCGGGACTGCGGCGTGGAAAACAGGCGGTCAGGGTCAGGGCGAGCAGTAAAGCAAGGAGGGTTAGTTTCTTCATGAGGTCCTTATTATTTCGGCGGCAGTTACGACTGCCGTCAATGGTCTGCCGTCGGCGGTCTATTCTTCTTTCAGAGTCATCAAAAACGCGATCAGGTCCTGGATCTGTTCCTCGGTCAGAAGGTCGCCGAAGGTTTGGATCATCTGCCCTTCGGGATAACCCGTTACAACGTAGGCGTTTGGTTCGATGATGGATTGTCGCAGGTATTCTTCGGCGGTCATGCCGGGAATGCGCTCCCCGGCGCGGTCGGCGATGCCATAGAAGGATGGACCGATGATGCGTTCGTCTTTCACCAACGAATGACAGATGCGGCAGCCCGCGTTCACGCCCGAGGCGGTCTCGTAATAGATATCCTCGCCTGCCGCAGGGTCGGGGATGTGCATATCGCGGAAACTGATGGTCAATGCCTGGCGCGGTTCGAGCGCGATGGTGTCGTCGAAGAGGGTCTGCTCGAAAGCGGCATCCATTCGGTCGTACATCTTGATCGTAACGCGGTGTTCGCCCGGCGGCAAAAATATCTGTTCGAAGATGCGCGCGCCCTGGTTGATGTGATTGTCTATTGCGGTATAGGTCTCGTCGAAGACAATGGCAGAATCCACTTCCAGCGTAATGCGGATCGGTTGGTCAAGATCAGGCTCGATGGTCGCAGGAGGCGCGACGTCGTGGATGGCGTATCCGCTGTGATGGGTCATCTGGAGGGTGACCGAAGCGGCATCATCCCCGTAAAAGGCAACCGGCATGTCGCTCAGCCAGATCTGGAGCGCGGTGACAATTGCCATGATGCCAAGCACCGGGAGGATGAAGCGCAGATGCCCCGCATTCAATTTGAGTTTGAACGTATCCGCTTCAGACTTGACCTGTGACTTGAGGGCGCGACCGAAGTCTGTGGGCGCCGCCCAGGCCGTGTGAACTTGCGGAATGAATTCGGGTTTGAGTTTGGGCAGGCGTTCGCCGTTGACGCGGTCGTTGAGCCAGGTGTTGCCTTCGCGGTTGGCGCAGTCTTCGGGCGGGCAGCCGATGAACTGAACGTCGCTTGCGCCCGCCTCGAGAGCCTGTGCCGCCAGTTTGGGGTTTGCCATTGCCACGCAGGTGAGCGGGACGATGTGAACATTCGGGTCGTTGAAGTGCGCGCCGACGCCATGTATGGCATGACGTTCGCAGGTGAACACGACTTTTACGTTTTTCTTTTGGGTAACTTCGCCGAGGGTGGTTTTCCACATCGGGTCGAGGGGGATGTCGCCGAAAGTCAGGGCGTTATCGGGGCAGGAGCCAATGCATACGCCGCAGGAGACGCACAGATCTGGGTCGATATCCGCCTGGAATTTCGGGCGCGCGCCGTCGGTGCGGGGGATCATTTTGATGGCTAGGTAGGGGCAGTCGCGTTCACAGAGGGTGCAGCCGTCGCAGTTGGCAAGGTCTACTTTGACGGGTTTGAGTTCTTTGGCGTGAGGCATCAGCCAGGGCAGGGCTGTGGCAATGCCGACGATAAAGAGCAGGACGCTCCAGAACAGGGCTTGAGGTCCGCGCAGAAAGGTGGGGAGATAAAATAAATAAAAGAGGTCTATGGGAGCCTGGGCGGGGAGCTGCGTGTCGTTGAGAGGGGGCAACATGCCGATCGGGAAGAGCGCAGATGCCAGGAATAATACGATGAGCGAGATGCCCATCCAATAACGCGGGGGCATCCACTTGGCGCGGCTCATGCGTTTGAGGTGAAGCCAGAGGAAGTATGCCGTCAGCGCGGAAAGCCCAAGGTGCAGGACGATCACGATCAGCATGAAGACCCAGCCTGTGCCTGCCGCGTCGCCGACGAGATAATCCACGATGAAGGTCTGCCCGGCTTTGAATCCGCCGAGGATTTTTATCAGGCTTTGGTTCAGGAGCGCGGCGCGTTCATCCCAGATCAGCCAGTAGCCGGTGATGCCGATGAACCAGACCACGACAGCCATGCCCACACCTGTGACCCACGCCAGCCAGCGCGGACCTCGGAAGCGGTCTTGGAAGAAGGTGCGCCAGCCGTGCAGGAGGGCGAAGATGACCGCCGCATCCGAAGCGTAGCGGTGCAGGGCGCGGATGATGCGGCTGACCAGGTTGGCTTCCATGTTGGCGACGGCTTTGTAGGAGAAGGTAAAGCCGAAGGGGTAGAACAGGGTCAGATAGATGCCGGTCAGCAGGATGACGACGAGCAGGAAGATGGTGATCGTGCCGGTGTGATAGAGGGGGTTGAAGCGCGGGTCGGAGATCAGGCGGTCGAGGGGCGATTCAAGGCGCAGGGAAATGCCTTCGAAAAACTGGATCAACCTCCGGCTTGGAGAATTGAGGCGGGTTTTCCAATCCACGCTGGGATTGCGTTCGGAGAGGGAATCCGTCAAGTTTTTTTTGATGGGGGGAGTGGTCATGGGCTTTGCTGTTTATTTCATGGTTTCGCTTGCTGTTACCGATAAATTTTATTGCAAATGTTAAAGGGGCGAAAAGGCGGAGACGGCAGACCGCCGACGGTGGAC
>DAOTXI010000088.1:0-4521 GCA_034435475.1 Anaerolineales bacterium | reverse complement strand
ATCGCAGCCAGCCCGGTCAGCCTGCCACGCGCTGACTGATCCTTTCTCCATACCGATCCAAGTTATATAATCGCCCGAACCGAAGGAGTGACGATGACCGACCTCTCTGATTCCGCTTTAGTCCATGCCACCCGCGCCAACCTGTGCGATTTCTTCCGTCACCTCGCGCGGAGCAACAAAGCCGGGTATTTCGAAAACGAACGCTTCATCCGATGGCGCACGCCGATCCCGCATCCGTGGTTCAACGGGGCGCTGGCAAAATATCCCCCAACCTCGGCGGATGAATCCTTCATCGAGGATTCCATCGCATATTTTCAGAGTCATCAAGTGGGCATCTTCACCTTTTGGATGGACCCGCCTCAAACCCGCGCCGACTGGGACTCTGCACTAAAGAAACACGGCTTCGGCTACTCCGATTCCACTCCCGGCATGGCGATGGACTTGAACGCATTGGACGAGTCTGCGGGCAGGGTCGCTGGACTCGAATTCAAGATCGCAAACGACGACAAATCCGCGTGGACGTGGGTGGAAGTTTTCACTCAAGGTTACGGACTCCCCTTGGGACAGGAGCCGTCCATTTTCGAAACCTGGGGCGGCATGGGTAGAGACATTCCCCTTCGCAATTACATCGGCTACATGAATGGAAAGCCCGTTGCCACCTCCTGTCTCTTCCTCGGCAGCGGCGCGGCGGGAATTTACAGCGTTTCCACCCTGCCAGACTTCCGCGACAAAGGCATCGGCGCGGCAATGACCGTCAAGCCCTTGCTCGATGCGCAAGAGATGGGATTCCGCATCGGCACATTGCAATCCTCCGAGATGGGATTCAACGTCTACAAGCGGCTGGGTTTCCGTCACCTTTGCCAGATCGAAAATTTTTACCTTCAAATCCGCCAGTAAAACCCTGCTTCCACCCATTGGGTGATTGGGATTACGCACCGAAAGGGATAGGATGGTTCAAAAGGAGTCGCCCATGAAAAACGGAACATGCCCCAAATGCAGTTCAACCGAGATCGTTAGCGAAGCCCCTTTACGAGGCAGCGACAGCATTCCCCCTTATATCAGCATCCAGGAACCGGAGCCGCCCAACCGTCCGTTCGTCTGGATGCCAAAAAACGAACAAAGCCAGTTCACAGCATATGTTTGCGGCGCCTGCGGGTACAC
The DNA here is from genome assembly GCA_034435475.1 of Anaerolineales bacterium. Classification (GTDB taxonomy): domain Bacteria; phylum Chloroflexota; class Anaerolineae; order Anaerolineales; family Villigracilaceae; genus Villigracilis. The sequence continues at coordinate 3,360 of DAOTXI010000088.1, read as the reverse complement.
CGAGTTTTACGCCATGCGCCATCAGGCTCTGAACGAAGGGCGTAAAAAAGGATTCAAAGCCAGATAAATTTTCACAGTCTTTGAAAGACTCTCAATAGACTTTGCCAGTCTCACCGCGCTATCCTGACATCAACACAAGGAGGCGCAGCATGAAAGTCATCTCGATCCTTCTGGCATTGATCAACTTCCTCGCGGGGGTTCTGCTCATCCTCTCCTGCATCGCATCGAACGAGATACTCGCCTGGATAACATGGAAGACAGGCTTGGGAATCATGGGGATCTCCTTCGGCATCCTGACCTTCAAAGACAGCGCCCAACCTGTCGCCGGGCGCAAAATGATCCTCTACGGCCTATTGCTCGTAGTCGCCGGAGTATCCATCGTCGCGTATGGGATTCATTGGTCCATCATCAGCGGCGGCCCAAAGAATATCGTCATGGTCGTCGGCGGCAGTTTCTTCCTGCACGGCTTCACCTCTGTATTGGGAATTGTTGGAGAATCGTGAAACCCCTTTGTGACACTTCGTGACCTTTGTGGTTAAAACTTTTTTTTCATCGAAGCATACCGCGAGAAGAAATGCACCCACCAAGGGGATAACTTCGTTTTGAACTTCGCCTCCCGGATCACATTCCGCATCCCATCTGGACCGGTAAACGGATTCAGCGAGATGACGGATCTCCCCAGCTCGAAACTTGCGTGCGCATCCGAGCCGACCGTCCCGGCGAGATTGTGCTTCTCGGCAAACGCCTTCGCCCTGTGATTAAAGTTCGCATCCATGCAGCGTGAGTTGAAAACTTCAATCGCATCCACATGCGGGATGATCTCCAGCAAATCGGCTTCCTTCCAGCCACCCCTTCTCCACTCGTCGAACGGATGTGACACGCTGATGAATGCTCCCTGCTCCTTCAACCGTCGAAGCGTCTCCAGCGGAGTCAACCCGGCTGGGATTTCCTCCGTCACAAAGGCGGCGAGAATCTCCCCACGGGTGGTCATAATCTCCTCGCCCACAATGATCAACTCCGGGGCCAGGCTCTGAGCCGCCTTCGCCCCCGCAATCGAATTATGGTCGGTGACCACAACCCTGTCGAGTCTCCTTCTCCGCGCGGCGCGAATCAGATCTTCGGGCTTGGTCAAAGAATCCTTCGAGGCAGAGGTATGACAGTGAAATTCGAGAGTGATCATTCAATTTATCATTTCAGGACGATTGACACTTGAATCGTCCCATTAATTCTTATATACTTTAGACACGTTTGTCTGGGCGGCATTTATATACGGTTATGCCCAAAAAATCAACAGCTTTGGCTGAGTCGCTTACATTGATGAGGGAAGAATGGTGACACCTGACAACAACCAAGACGATCTTGACCCCATTTCCTTCTGGGTACTTTTACTTTTATCCGGCGGGCAAAAATTCTCGTTCCACGAACTGGCGGTTGCGATGAACCAGCCCGATAGAAGCGTCTCGATGGAAAGCGTCGTGAATGCCCTGAACATACTCAAGCAAAGAAAGTTCATCAAAGTCGAAGACTCAAAATTCGTCATTGACTTTGACGGCGTTGTTTACCTTAGCCGTCATGGCATCCTCGCGGAAGAGGCGGATGACACCCCCAAGCCCAAGGATTTCAAGAACAAGATCAAACTGCCTTTCTTCTCCTCGCCGTCAGACATGCTCACCTGGCTGGCAACTCCGCTGATTCTCCTCATCCCAACCTTCTTTATTGCATCCTGTTTCATATCGGGATACGCCCATATATCCACTGAAAGATGGATTTATTATTATGGCACATGGCTGGTCTATATCGGGGTGACCGCCCTATACGCCAAACTCTCGTATCACTACGTCACAGAAATGGAACGTCTGGTCGTTTTTCGCGGCGGGAAAGCCATCGGCAAAAAGGGACCGGGGCGGGTGCTTACTCTGCCCATCATTGATCACATCAAGATCGTGGATATGCGCGAGAAATCGCTGGAGATCAAGAAAGAACCCTGCCTGACCAGCAACAACATGCTCATGACCGCCGGTTTCTATCTTACATGGCAGGTCGAGAATCCCATTGACAGCCTGACCAAGGTTTCCAAGATCGAAGATTCAATGTCCCTGTTATGCGCTTCGGCGTTGCGAACATCCATTGCCCAATTCGAAATGGAAGCAGCACTGGAACGCCAGCCCGCCCTGAACCATCTCATCCGCGCCCGTATCGAACATAAAGCCGGAGACTGGGGCGTGCAGGTCAACAACACCGAACTCCGTGAACTGACCCCGCCGGGGAATTATTTGAAACAGGTTGAAAATCGATTCAAAGTGGCGCTGGAGAGCGAAGCCGCCCGTGAAATGTCCAACGTCAAAGTTCAATCCCTTCGGCAATTTTTGACAATTGGAGAAGGCATGGCAAGGAATCCAATCGCATTCAACCTCAAGTATCTCGATACTCTTGAAAAAATCGGCGAAGGCGCTTCTACGAAATATATCATTCCGATGGAGTTTTTTAACCTTTTAAGAGATTGGATTCAAGGGCAGGGCAACCATAATGATGGGAATCCCCCCGGAAATCGAAACAATCCGGCTGGCGGATTACCGCTTGCCGAACCGAAGAAATAAAAAAATCAGGACTTACGCAAAACGCCCAAAATCTGACTACCGACCACTGACCGCGGTCTGGAGGCGAATAATTTTGCGTAATTCCAAAAAATATTGGATAACGCTAAAAGTTTCTTGAATTGGTTCGAAGCCGCTGAATGTCTTCGGGGGCGAGAAAACTTTCCGGGCTGACGCCGACCGCCAATGCCACACTCGAAAGAGCCGCCGCGAAGCCAGCACGATAATGGTCGGCATCGCCCGCTCGCTGGGCGCTATTGGATGCGGAGGCAAAATAAATGCTCATCAACGTCCTTGCCAGGTCATCTCGAAACCATGGCTTTATATCAATTCCTTCGTTTGACATGTTAACTTACTCCTTGCTCTGGCGAAAAAGATAAGATTGCGGATTTTATAGCAGAATAAATCCAGTCTTCTGATTGCAAATCCGTGGCGGATTTTACCCCCAGTGGGTAAAATTGGGGCAAACAGAGATGAAAGGGTGTGCAAGCAAGGTTGCCAGCCCCGTTCTCGGCGGCGATTCGCATGGGAAACCCCACGCTGAGGATATATGCCCAGACATGGGTACAGCGCTGGAAGCATGTTCTTATAAGTTGGGGAATGCCAAAGTATCTGGCATTAGATTTAAACCCCGTCATCTATCAAATCCGTGCGCAAGAATCTTCGAGAAATAACCTACAACTCCTCCACCATCACCAACCCATAACGCACCGCCATCAGCGCCGCCTGCGTTCGGTCATTGACCCCCAACTTCACGAACAGATCG
>DAOTXI010000087.1:0-6309 GCA_034435475.1 Anaerolineales bacterium | reverse complement strand
TCACTGCATGGACCGGGGATGGGATCAAATCAATGATGTCGTTGAGCAGCGCAATCGCGCCAATTTCGTGCGCGCCCGCCGCGCAGAAGACCGGGACAAATTGTCCGGCGTAGACCACATCTTCGAGACCGCGCACCATTTCCTCGTCTGAGAGAGAGCCGTTCTCGAGATATTTTTCCATCAACTCGTCTTCGCCTTCGGCGGCATCCTCCACCATGGCAAAATGGGCTTTTTCCGCAGCCTCTTTCAAATCGGCGGGAATTTCCGCAGTGGTCTTGCCATCGCCCATGTACGCCTTCATGCCGATGACATCCACAACGCCTTTGAAATCATGTTTCTCGCCGATCGGGATATGCACCTGCACCACGCGCTTGTCGTGCGCCTCGACAAATTCCTTGATGGCGTCGTATGTTTTTTGAAAATCCGCGTTTTCGCGGTCCATTTTGTTGATCACAAAGAAACGCGGCAGGTTGAACTGTTCGCAATAACGCCAGGCGAGTTCGGTTCCCACCTCGATGCCCGCCACGCCATCCACTAAAATAATCGCGCCATCTGCCACACTCAGAGCGGAGACCATCTCGCCCACAAAATCAGTGTAACCCGGCGCGTCGAGAACGTTGATCTTGTGGTCTTTATGTTCGACCGGGATCACACTCGTGTACAGGGATATTTTCTTTTTATGTTCTTCGTCGTCGTAATCTGAAACTGTCGTGCCGTCTTCCACTTTCCCCAGGCGGGTCGTCGCCCCCGTCGCATGTAAAAAGGATTCTGCCAGCATGGTCTTGCCTGCCCCGCCATGTGAGACCAGCGCAACGTTGCGGATGAACTCGGTGGTATACTCTTTCATCGTTAATTACCTTCCTGTCGTAATGGAATGTCAAGCAGGTTGCACGATTGTAAAAGAACTCATAGGGTTTGTCAAAGTGTGGAGAGTCATGCCTTGTTTATGACACCGGCAGGGCTCGACCCGGTCTTCGCATGGCAACATTATTCACCCAGTACTCCTACGTCTTTATCGCCTTCGGGTTCGCCATCATTGCAGGGCTGATCCTGCTGACGAACAAACCGAAATGGAACGATTACCTCGCCTTCGCGGTCATCGTCGGCGGGCTGTTCGCCGCATGGGTGGCATTGCATCCGCGCCAGACCCTGCTCATGGACGACGCAAAGGAAGTGCAGGCAATGATCGGCGCGGGCAAACCCGTCCTGCTCGAGTTCCAATCCCCGTACTGAATACGCTGTGTCTCGATCAAGCCCGTCGTGGACGAGCTCGAACTGGAAGTCGGCGATGAGATTTACATCATCCGCCTCAATATTCAGGAAAGCATCGGCATGGAACTCGCGCCCGTGTACGATTTCGAATTCACACCCACCTTCATCTACTTCGATTCAGAAGGCAACGAAATCTGGCGCATGGTCGGCGACTTCGACCCGCAACGCGTGCGCGATACGCTGGATGGTGAGTGAAGGTTACAAGTTACAGGTTACAGGTTACAGGTTTCCAGTCTTCAATCAAATCTTTATCTCCCCACTTTCCATCTTCATCCTTCATCCTTTCCCACAAATGCCCAACCTCCTCCGCCAGTTAAAATTCGAACTCGCCTACCTGCTCGGCAATGCCCCGTGGGATAGCGGCATCACGCCGCCCGAACTTTATGATTTCATCGCAACCCACCCCGCCGGGCGCGCACTCGACATCGGCTGCGGCACAGGCACGAACGTCATCACGCTTGCCAATGCAGGCTGGCAGGTAACGGGGTTCGATTTCTCGCCGGGCGCGGTCCGCAGCGCAAAACGCAAGGCGCGAAACGCAAAGATCAAGGCGGATATCTTCACCGACGATGCGACCAAAATGAAAAACGTAAACGGCAGATTCAACCTTGCCCTCGACCTCGGCTGCTTTCACGGCATCGAAAACAAAACGGATTATCTGACCCACTTGACTCGAGTCCTCGCCCCAGGCGGATTCTGGCTCCTGTACGGATTCTTCAAATCCACCCCGGCTCTTTCCGGTCCCGGGCTTGTAGATTCCGACCTCGGCCTGATCCCACGCCATAACCTGACTCTCGTCTCCCGCAAAGACGGCTGGGACAAACGCGAAAGACCCTCGGCGTGGTTCTTGTGGCAGGCGGGATCTTAATTACGCATCACGCATCACGGATTACATAATTCGTAATGCGTGATGCGTAAAACCCCCACCATGAAAATTCTCTTCCTTTTTCTCGACGGCATCGGTCTCGGCGAAGACGACCCGGAGACCAATCCCTTCGCCCGCGCGGACATGCCGCACCTTGAATCTTTGCTTGGGGGCAATAAACTTACAAAATCCACCGCGCCTTTTGAAAGCGACATCCTCACCCTCAAATCCATTGACCCGAACCTCGGCGTGAAGGGACTGCCACAGTCCGCGACGGGACAGGCTGTTTTATTGACCGGCATCAACATCCCCGCCGAACTTGGTTATCACTACGGACCCAAACCCAACCCCGAAGTGGCAAAGTATCTCGATGGTCAGACCATCTTTTCGAGCGTGGTAAGAGCCGGGAAAAGTTCCGCCCTGCTCAATGCCTATCCCCCGCGCTACTTCGACGGAATCGACTCGGGCAAACGTCTTTATTCCTCCATCCCCCTTGCATTGACCAACGCTGGCGTATCCCTCTTTACAGAAAAAGATTATTACGCCGGAAACGCCCTCTCCGCCGATTTCACCGGCGAAGGCTGGCACACCTTCCTCGGATTCCCCGATGCGCCATTATTCGACCCGGAAACAGCTGGCGAAAAACTCGCCGGGCTTGCCCGCGCATATGATTTCTCCTTCTTTGAATATTGGGCAAGCGATTATGCAGGGCACAAACAGGATATGGTTTGGGCTGTCAAACAACTCGAGGTCTTCGATGGTGTGCTTAAGGGTTTGCTCGCGGATTGGGATCTGGCAAATGACCTCATCCTGCTCACCTCCGACCACGGCAATATGGAAGACCTCGGCACCCGCAAACACACTGCCGCCCATGTTCCCCTTCTCTTGTTTGGTCATAAAACAAATCGAGACGCCTTTGCAGACGTCTCGGATTTGACGGGGGTTGCGCCAGGCATAAATAGCCTGTTGAAGATCAATTGATCATTCCCCCATTTTCACCCCCGCGCCTTTCTTGTCCTTCTTCCTGAAGAATTGCCTGTAAATGACGCCCAGCGTGAGCAGGAACGCAATTCCCGGATACGACCAGATGGCGGATTTCCTCAGCCAATCATAGTTGTAGGCAAAGGCTTGTCCCAACCGCACGACCAGGAACATGGTAGTGATACAACCGAACAGGATGAAGAATGCGCCTACCTTGCTCTCCGAAGGCAGTTCATCCGCGATCGAATAAATTTGCACAACCACGAACCAGAGCAAAGCCAGGGCAAGGGGGATCCACAGCCATTCCCCGCGGTATTGAATATCATAGGTGTAGTAATTTAAAGAGTAGTACCATGCCCAAAAGGCAAGCCCCACAACTTATTCTTTTCGCCTAACCCGCCCTCCACAAATAGCGGTTGATGCGTACATCCGTCAGCCTGAAACCGATGCGCTCGTAAACCTTGACTCCCATCTCGCTCGAAAACAAGACCGCATATTTGTATCCATCCCGATCCCGCGCCTCGATCAAAGGCTTGAGCGTGACCGCCGCACCGATGCCTTTTCCCTGCGCTGAGGGCAGAGGCGCAACTGCATAAACGCTGGCGACTCCCCCGCCGTTGAACAACATGTTTGTCGCAACCGGCTTGCCGTTCAGATAGCCGACATAGACCCGCCAGGGCGTTTTACCGATTCCGATTTTCAACGCCGCATCCACCCAGGCTTGACCCTCCCACGCTGGAATTTGATAGGTTTCAACGAACACGGTCTTGAAATCATAAAGTTCCGATTCGTTTGAGACTCCCTGATCTCAAAGCCTTGCGGTATTTTCTCCATCACAGACTCATTCATCCTGCTCAGCTCCGCGATCATGCAGGGGGCGCCGAGTTCGGTCTGCTTGATGCCCGCCGCAAGTTTTTTCTGCTGTTCGGCCATGTCAATCAAACCGTGCGCTTGAAGCCGCTGGGGAAGATCATCCGGGCTGGCATCCGGTCCCGTCCACCAAAAGAAATAAGGGGCATTTCTCTCCTTGAACCAGGCAATCGTCTCTTCGATGGCTTGATCGGCGGTCTCCTTTGTTAATCGCGTCTCCCAAACGCCTTTGAACATCGGGTTGGTTGGGAAGGAAAAATGGTGCGAGAGGTTTTTCCTTTCTTCGACCTCGCCGCCCAAGCCATTCGCCATGGCTCGGAATAATGCGAATAGATTTTGAAAGACAGCCAGCCCCAATTCCCGGTCGGTTGCATCGGTAAGAATCGTATCGCGTGACATGGTTACTCCTTTTTAACAATAAGAATCAGCGCAACGCCTGCGCCAATAGACTTCCAGCCAGACCCAGCCAATACGCGGATGTGTAGTAGACAAACATGGGCTGCCTGCCGCGCCTCAAAAGCAAACCCGTTGAAATGACAGCAAGCAATGCGACAACGTACATGTCCAGACCGATCTCTTCAAAACCGAGGTTCGCCATCACGCCCAATCCTAAAAAGAGGGAATTCAGCATCAGCAGCGCAATGTCGCCGCCGCCAACTTCCCCGGGATGCGGAAAGACGTTTTGCAAAAATAGAATCGCCGCGTTGACCATGATGAAACCCGCAAAGAACAGCCAGTGGCTGAACTCGTCATCGTTGAAAATAATGATGCGGCATAAATCGCCAGAGGGGTCGTCGAGGCAAAAACGAACATGCAGGTAATTTGTCACCTCGTGAATCCCATAACTGACGGCCGTCAGGTAGACGCCGACGATGAAAACCAGATTCCAAACCGTGTGTGTCCGCCCTTCGCGGAGGGGAGAGTCGTATTCGATGGTTTTCTTGAGCAGATACCCGGTTACAAGGCTGATCAACGCGATCAGCAGGTTATTCAAATCCACCCAGCGCAGGAATTGATTCGAAAGCACGTATCCCAGCGTCCATGAGCCAAGGCGGTTGATGGATACGAGGACCGCCAGCAGGGATTGCGCGCCAAGCAATAAATGTATGCGTTTCATCGAGATCCAAACCTATAAAATAAAGAACAGGCAGGGTTACAGTCCCTGCCCGATCAACCGATTTTTTCGATCGCCGCCTTGGCGAAGGCAGACAATTCCCTATCCGCCCTGTTTGCGGCGATTTCCTGCAAGGCAGGGATGGCGCGTTTATCTCCCAACCCGCCCAGAGATTGGATGGCTTGAATTCTCACAACCCGGTCGGGGTCGTGGAGCATTTCGAGCAACAACAGGACGATTTGCTCATCGCGAATCAGCCCCAACCCGTAGACCGCGCATTCGCGCACGCCAGCCTCGGGATGGTTCAGCGCCGCCGCCAGTATGTCAATGGCAGATGACCCAAACTGAGCCAACGCCTCCGCCGCGGTTTTGCTCACTTCGTGGTGCAGGTCATACAACACGCCGCCCAAATCTTCGATGGCGCGGGGATCTTTGAGCCTGCCAAGCAGGGTTGCCGCAAATTTGCGGACCGTCCCTTCACGGTCCAACAGGGCTTCGATCAACGGCTCGACGACCGGCTCGCCCATCTTTTCGATGGCAGATAATAAATCATTCACCGACTGCTCGCGCTCATACCACCAGAACGGGTCGCGCAGGGCTTCCATCAAAAATGGAATCGCTTCGGGGTGACGCGTCTCCCCCAGCGCTTTCACTGCCGCCTGACGGACTTCGATCAGAGAATCGTCGAGCAGCGCATTGGCAAGTTCATCAAATGTGGAGGGATCGCGGAATTTCCCGACCGCATTACAGGCGGCGATACGGACTTCGCTTTCTGTGTCCTTCAACAAAAGCAGCAGGTCGGGAATCGCGCGGTTATCGCCGATATTCCCAAGCGCAATCGCGGCGCGCGCGCGGACGGTGAAATATTCTCCATGCAGGGCTTCGAGCAATACGGGGACGGCGTTTCGGTCACGGTTGATCGCGAACACTTCTGCGGCGCGTCCACGGATCAGCGGGTGGGCGGAACGCAGGGCTTTAACAAGTTCGGGAGAGGCGGAAGGGATTCGGGCGAGAATCTGCTGGTAGGTGGCGAGCAGGCTCAAGTCCTGGGTTTGAAGCGCCTCCAATAGAACAGGAACAGCATCGAGACCAAGTCGAATCAAATCCTGTGCAGCCCGGTCACGTTTTGAGGCATCCGCCAGAAGAGGAAGTAGTTTTCTTGGCTCGCCTTGCTTGGGGTTCGAGAACCAGTCCATAAGAGTATTTT
>DAOTXI010000086.1:0-2711 GCA_034435475.1 Anaerolineales bacterium | reverse complement strand
CAACTCTCCTGCTTGATCACATACAACATGCGCAACACCTTCAAATCGTCATAATTCAACGCGCCGTTCAACTTATCAAAAACAGGCTTCAGAAGGGCTGTTCCAAATTCATCGAACGCATCGAAGGCGGCTTTTTGCAATGCAGGCGAAGCAGAAGTCAAGGTCTGCAGATCCTCCCCGCCGCGCAAACGATTCCCCGCCGCGTGGTATCGCGCCAGGTTTTCAAGCACCGTCCCCATCGTCACCCTGAACCTATCCATCAACTCCCGCACCGACTCTCCGGAGTTATACGCCTCGCCCACAATCACATAACGCCGGTTCGCGTCGCTCTTGTCGCGAGTCGTCTCCGCCTCCCTGGGCTTTTCCTTCAAGCCATGCCGAGCGCAAAAATCCGCGATCACCGCAATAAATGCATCGCCATACTGCCGCGCCTTCACCTGCCCCACCCCCGCGATCTTCATCAAACTCGCCTGCGACTGCGGGAAATACGCCGCCATCTCGATCAACGTCCGGTCGGGGAAGATCACATACGGCGGCACGCCCGCCTCGTCCGCCATGTCCTTGCGCTTCTGGCGCAGGATGGCAAACAAACCATGATGATGTTCCAACTCTGCGGCCTTTTTCCCCGCCCCCTTCTTTTGGACTCGCCCTCCCGACTCTTGCACGACGCCGAAAATTGATTCCCGTTTCCGAAGCGACTCCAACGCCTTATCCGTGTGACTGACCGTGTGGTACTCGCCTTCCTGCTTCAGGTATCCCAGCGAAAGCAATTGACGCGCAAGATGCATCCACTGCTTCTTATCCAATTCCTTTCCGACCCCATATGTGGATAGTTTGTCATGCCCCCAGCGCATTACTTTCTCGTTCTTCGAGCCAAGCAAAATATCCACGATGTGACCCGCGCCAAATTTCTCGTCTGCGCGTTTGACGCAGGAGAGGAACTTCTGCGCCGGAATGGTAATATCCGTCAGCGGGGTCGGGGCGGAGTTGCAGTTGTCGCAATTGGAGCAGGTTTGAGCGGAGTATGATTCGCCAAAATAATTGAGCAAAGGCTTGCGGCGGCAGTTGTATTCATCCTCGGCATAGCGGACAATGGCATTCAAATGCTCAATGGCTACGCGCTTCTCTTCGCCTTCTTTTTGGTCAATGAAATAGTTGAGCTTGGCAACGTCGCCATAGCTGTAAAGCAACACACAATGCGCGGGCAGACCATCGCGCCCGGCGCGACCGATCTCCTGGTAATAGCCCTCGATACTTTTGGGCAGGTCGTGATGAATGACGAAACGCACGTTCGGCTTGTTGATGCCCATGCCAAAAGCGATGGTAGCGACGATGATTTGCACGTCATCACGGATGAACGCCTCTTGATTTTTGCGCCGGTCAGCATCATCCAACCCGGCATGGTATGGGCGGGCGGAATATCCCTTTGAAGCAAGATACGCGGCGAGATCGTCCACCTGCCTGCGGGAGAAGCAATAAATGATGCCCGACTGGTCTTTATAGCGGTCAATGATCTCGCGCGCCTGCCGCATCGGGTCTTGTTTGGGCACAACTTCAATAAACAGGTTTTCGCGGTTGAAACTGGCGATAAATTCGTTGGTGGTCGTGAAATTAAGCGTGCGCCGAATATCCTGCCGCACGCGTGAGGTGGCGGTGGCCGTCAGCGCCATGCAGACGGCGTTCGGGAATTTCTTGCGCACTTCGACAATTTGCCGGTATTCGGGGCGGAAATCGTGACCCCACTCCGAGATGCAGTGAGCTTCATCAATGGTCAGCAGGTCAACTTTCAGCGTGGAAAGAAGCGAGATAATTCTTGGGGTGAGGAGCGTTTCCGGCGCCACATAAAGCAATTTAACCTCGCCGTGCTTGACGTGATCCATATTCTCGTTGTATTCCTGCGGCGAAAGCGAACTGTTGAGAAATACAGCCGGTACGCCAAAGGCTCGCAACTGCTCGACCTGGTCTTTCATGAGGGAGATCAAGGGGGAAACCACAACGGTCAGCCCGCCGATGAGCAACGAAGGGATTTGATAACAAAGCGACTTGCCGCCGCCGGTTGGCATGACCGCCAATGTATCGCGGCGTGCGAGGACATTTTCGATCACCTCCTGCTGGAGCGGGCGAAATGTGTCGTAGCCGAAGGTGTCTTTGAGAATGGATGCGGGGGTTGGCATAAGAGTCCGTCCCTGTTGATGTTTTTCCGATTGTAGCACAGGCAATGAAAAAGCCGCATCCATTTCTGAATGCGGCGAATAAGGAAAGAAAAGCCCCTTGGCAATGACCTACTCTCCCGGGAGGTCGCCCTCCAAGTACCATCAGCGCTGATATGCTTAACTGCCGGGTTCGGGATGGGACCGGGTGTACCCATATCGCTCAAATCACCAAGGGACAATTTCACGAATGAATTGTCCTGAATAGCAATGGTTTGATGTAGTTTGTTGGAAAAGTACCAATTTCCCCGTATCACATGGTTGAAGCCCTCGACCATTAGTACAGGTTAGCTGAACGCATTACTGCGCTTACACATCCTGCCTATATACCAGGTAGTCTACCTGGGGTCTTACTCCCTTGCGGGAAAACAGGGATCTAATCTTAGGGCGAGTTTCCCACTTAGATGCTTTCAGCGGTTATCTCTGCCAGACATGGCTACCCAGCGATGCTCCTGGCGGAACAACTGGCACACTAGAGGTCTGTCCACTCCGGTCCTCTCG
>DAOTXI010000085.1:0-7313 GCA_034435475.1 Anaerolineales bacterium | reverse complement strand
GGGTGGAGGAGGCATCCCATTCGATGCGCTGGAGTTGCTGAATCAGTTGATATGCTCCAGCCGCGGCATTGTCTTCGATGAAATTGTCATTTTCGCGCGTCAGAATCACGCCGCCAACATGATGCTGAACGATCAAATTATTGATCTGGGATTCCGCGCCGGTGTCAGTTCCTGTGAATGAAACAAGGAACAACTGCCCGACCCGTTCCTCAGGCGACATGACATCCAGCACCGCCCGCACGGCGGCTGGCGGCGTGGGAGATTGCGCCCGCACAGGTGCAGGCACAAGAGAGAAAACCATAATGAGGAGAAAGAGAATTCGTATCAGGCGCATTGTCCCACTCTTATAACACAAGGGGGCATGGGTGAGAGATTTGCAGTATACGATTACCTGCCGAGGGCTTCCAACGCCCCAGCCGGGTCGTCAGTGAAGAATCCGTCCACGCCCCAATCGCGCAGGCGGCGGATATCCTCCGGCTTGTTCGCCGTCCAGACATGGATGCGGCGTTTGAGGCGGCGCGCCCGCTGGATCTGTTCGCGGGAGGTGTTGGAAATATGCGGGTGCAATGCCTGATAATCGCCAAACATGAATCCAAATGAACGCGCCCATAATCCCATGAGGCCGGGCAGCGCCAGCAAACCGCGGGGGATACCCGGCATGAGTTGCGATGCGATCTTCAAATTGCGCGCATAAAACGAAGAAAAGAGAATCTGCCCGGCGTTATTATGTCTGCGTATCAGATCGCAGACTTTTTCCACGAGGGCATCGGGATGGGCGTAATAATTGGTCAACTCGATGTTGATGAGCCTGTCGCGCCCCACGGCTTCAAAGACTTCTTCGAGCAGGGGCACTTTGGTCCCTGCAAATTTGGGGTCTTTCCATGAACCGGCGTCGAGATTACGAATCGCTTCAAATGTGAACGAGGAGACATCGCCCTTCCCATCCGTGGTTCGATTCACTTTCCCGTCGTGGATGACGATGACACGACCGTCGGCGGTGAGTTTGGCGTCGAGCTCGATTCCGTCGGCGCCTTTTTGGATGGCTTGAATAAATGCGGGAAGCGTGTTCTCCGGCGCGTGGAGGTTGTCTCCGCGGTGGCTGAGAAGGATGGGGCTTGGGAAACCATCTAACATTGAGAAACAGGCGGGGGCGGGGCGCGAAGCGGGGTTAAATATCCACGAAATATGCCTGTGCGGCGCGGTCAATCATTTCTCGGTTCATGGTCGGCGGAACAGCCAGATAGGAGGAGATGTCGAGTATCTGGTCGCACAGGTCGCGGGGATGCGATGCACGCAGTTTGCGGTTGCGTTTGATGTACCATTCCTGCAAGAGGTATGCCAGCCCCTGGTCGTTGTATTCGATGCGCTTATCCTGCGCGACACGCTTGAAGATTTCGCGGTATTCCTCGAAGGATGGATCGCCGATCTCGATCTTGTGGCGCAGACGGCGCAGGAAGGCTTCGTCTACGAGGTCTTTCGGCGGCAGGTTGGTGGAGAAGACGATCAAGACATCGAAGGGCACTTCCACTTTGCGCCCGGTGTGGAGGCGCAAAAAGTCGAGACGGTTTTCGAGCGGGACGATCCAGCGGTTGAGCAGGTCGCGCGGGCGGACTTGTTGACGCCCAAAGTCGTCAATGAGCAGGATGCCGCCATTGGCTTTGACTTGAAAAGGCGCTTCGTAGAATTTGGTGGTGTCGTCGAATACGAGGTCGAGACCTTCAAGGGTCAACTCGCCGCCAACGACAATGAAGGGACGGCGAATCTTGAGCCAACGCGGGTCGCGCCTGCTGGATCCGCGCAACGTCCCGGTTGGGTTGGAGTTGGCGTCGTTATCCGGCGCAAGGCTGTGACTGACAGCGTCGTAGACTTTGATGACCTGCCCATCCAGATAGAGGGCATAGGGGATGTACATGGTTTGGGTGAGAACGAGGTTCCCGAACGCGCGCGCGATGCTGGTCTTGCCGTTTCCGGGAGGTCCATACATGAAAATGGATGTGCCGGAGTTGAGGGCGGGGCCGAGCCGTTGGAAAGACGCCTCGGAAATGACCAACTGCGAAAGGATTTGCCGCATGGTGCGGGTGGTAACGGCGACGCGCCCGCTCTTCTGGCGGCGGATGGATTCGTTATAGACCTCGAAGGGAACGGGGGCGGGTCCGGCGTATTGACTGCGTTCCAATGCCTCACGCGCCCGGACGATACCCGCGCTGGTGATGCCGTAGGTGTAAGAGCCTTCGCCCAAGCCGCCCTGCGATGATTTGATCTCGATCAGTTTTTCCTGTTTGAGAGTGGTCAATAATTGGTCGGTTACCCCGGCAAAAGGCAGGGTGATCTCGTCTGATATCTTGCTGCCGGTGAGATAGCCGCGGAAGTAAAGCACTTTGAGGATCAGGTCCTGGAGCCAGAGCGGGGAAAGCCCGGTATCTTCCAATGTGTTGATCTGGGGAGGGGTAAACCCGCCGGAAGGAGAAGGGGGAATTTGCCCCGTACCTGGAGTGCCTGGATGTTTAACTGCCATAATTATCACCAATTTCGCATGGAAGATGCGCGTCTTGAAAGATTTGAGCGTTCATCATGATGGACGATTCGCCAGACGCAATGCCGATTATACTGCTTTTCGTTTATAATCCAGCAGCCATGAAACTTTCAGTCATAATCCCCGTTTACAATGAAGTTGAAAGCATCGAAATCATCCTCAAGCGCGTCCAGGCGACCAAAAAAGCCCATGAGATCATTCTTGTGGACGACGGTTCAAAGGACGGAACCCGCGACGTCTTGAAAAAGCTGGACGGCAAAAAGGGGCTACGCATCATCCTGCACGAAAAAAACCAGGGTAAGGGTGCGGCAGTGCGCACAGGCATGAATGCCGCCATCGGCGACGTGCTACTCATTCAGGATGCCGACCTCGAGTACGATCCGCGCGATTACCCGGAACTGCTCCGCCCGATTGAAGAAGGTCTGGCGGATGTGGTCTACGGTTCGCGCTTTCTCGGCAGAGCCCACCGTGTGACCATGTTCTGGCATCTGATGGCGAACAAATTGCTCACCTTCATGACCAACATCCTCTACGACACCATCCTGACTGACATGGAAACCGGCTACAAAGTCTTCCGCAAGGAGGTCATCTCGGGCATGGTAATCCGCGCCAACAGTTTCAACTTCGAGCCGGAATTCACCGCCAAGATCCTCAAGCGCAAATACCGCATCTTCGAAGTGCCGATTACCTTCAACCCGCGCGATTATTCGCAGGGCAAAAAGATCAAACTCCACGACGCCTTCGAAGCGGTCTGGGCATTGGTCAAATATCGGTTTGTGGATTAATACAAAACATCCCGCACAAAATCTGCGGGATGTTGGTTTGACGAGGGATTACGGTACGAACACCGAGTACTCCGAAACATAATCACCGGCGGAGTAGTCGTCCATTCCATCGTTGATGGGGGTCTTGAATGTGACGGACGTCGTCAGGTGATGTTCGCCGGGCTTCCAATCGGAGAGAGCCGTGTAGATCACGCGGCATTGCGTATCGCCGGAGGGCAGGTCGGCGGTCACAAATTTATCGAGCGGAACCGCTTCACCATTCAGCTCAAAACTCACTTCGATCTGACTGAAATTCTGTTCGAGAATCTCCGTGGTGGTTGTACACCAGAAGTAGCCCCAGATCAACGATTCGGATTTCAACAACGGAACCGTATACGTAAACACGCCCGGCACGGAGACTTCTTCAGCCGAATATTCCTCCCGCGCCTTATCTTCAAGGAAAGCGGCGCCTCCCGAAAAGGCATTGCCCGCTTCTTCCTGTGAAGCAATCTTCGGCGGCGCAGACGGGGTCACTCCCGCTCCCTTGGGCTGGCTGATGACTTTCAACGCCGCTTCGAGAACGACATCCTCACCCGCCTGTTCGCGCTGGAATGATTCGACCGTCACCGGCACACGCACATCCGGCGCAACCCCACCGCCTTCGATGTGGATATTCCCCTCCGCATCCATTTCGCGGGATACCGTGATGCGGACCGAAATATCTTCAGGCATCAGGAAATCTTCCACGCCGCCGCCCGCGCCGCTGGTGGGGTATTGCCCCACAATGATGGCGCGGTCTTCAATGGTCATATCATACGAGAAAAATTCACACGCGCTCGCGCAGGACGGTCCCACCAGCACCACCACCGGTCCGGCGTATTGCAACTCCTTGCGCGGAGGGATCATCAGGGCTTCACTGGCGGGGTCGGTATAGAAATCACCGGTCACTTCATCATACGATGCGCCCTTCCCGGTCACGATCTCTTTATCGAAGAAATACGCCGCCATCTGATCGGCGAGCCACCCCCATCCGCCGCCGTTTTGGCGCATGTCCACGATCACGCCGGGGACTTCATTATCAACAAAGAATTGAAGCGCGTACTCCCACGCTTGAATGGTCAGAATGCTGTTATCGAAGAAACTGTTGATTTTGACGTACCCATAACCGCTGGGCAGAATTTCAAACTCCACCGGCAGCGACACCACCGGCTGTCCTGCGGCAAAAGACGTGGCGCTAAAACTTTGTCGTTCCGCCACAACCTTGAGCGAGGCGGTTTGTTCCGATCCGCCCGGGTTGATGAAGGTCACCTCCACCTCGCCCTTTTCCATGCGGAAACGGGTTGCATAACGCAATTGTTGCAGGCGTTTGATCTCAGGGTTGCTGAAGGGCGAAGACCACGGCACATTGGCAGAAACCACATCGTCCACGGGCATACCATCGAGCGAAACAATCTCCGCTCCAAATTGGATCCCAGCCGCTTCGGCGGGTGTGCCGGGAATCACAAACCGCGCCACGACCTGCCCGTCGCTGGTCTCGCCCAATGCCAGACCAACCCCACCCTCTGTGTCCGCAAGGAAATCATCATCCAACAGGGCTGAACCCATGCCGACATGCGTATCGGGGATGGACCAGATAAAATCCTGCATCGCCCAGGCATAGGCATAGGCATCCTTGGATTTTTCGGCTTCTTCAAAGCGCGGGCGGAATTCCTTTTCGAGTTCATCCCAATCAATATCCTTGTACTCCGTGAAGGCGTACTCCCTGCGGAACTTGTCCAGCATCGCATCGAATGCCTCGGTATAAGACATTTGTGAAAAATCGTCCAACGCCGAGCTTTCCGGTTCATACAGATCAAGCGTCGGGTTCTCCGAGCGATCAATCTCGAACGGAGTCACATCCATATTCACCACCGACCAGCCCGCGGGCAGGTCCATGAGCGGATCGTCATCAGTAAAAAGTTTTTCATCCGCGCCAAAATCAGATGGAAATTGCTGGCTCGCGTCCGGCGCATACACCAGATACTGACCGCCAAAGACTTCAAGATAGGCGTCGCTGGCATCGCTGACCCGTGTCGAAGCATACGCGCTCGACCAGCCGCCGCCGCCCTGATCGCGCCGTTCGAGATACGGATCGCCCCAGGTATTCGTCCAATAAGCAACGGCGAAGATCATCACACCGGTATCCGTCTGCCCGTCATGGTCCACATCGTTCAGTGTTCCCTTCGGCTCAGAGGGCAGGGTCAAACTATATGTGAACGGCGAGGTAAAAAAGTCAGACGTGATCTGCCCGATCACCTGCGATTCGACCGGGATCAGAAACTTCCGATCGCGCGCCACAAAACCGCCCTGGTCTTCCAGAATAACCACAGGCTCGGCAACGCCAGCCGTGAAGAATAGATTGGTATATTCCACCTTCCCTGTAACAACTGTGGGGCCATCACCCGAAGCAACCTGCTCGAGAGCGGGTTCCGTCGCCTGTTCTTTATCACCGGCAATCGGGTTGATCCCGCCGCAGGCGTTCAGCATTAGCCCCAGAACAACCGGTAATACAGTCAACAAATAAAACTTTTTCGTTTTCATCATTCAGCCTCCTTAAACTTTTAGGGCATTATAATCTTCCTCATGACAAACCCGGCAGAGGAAATTCAAAACGAGTTCGCCCAGGCGCAAAAGGCAAGGGCAGACGGCAACGAAGGACAGGCTCGCGTCCGCGCCCGCCGCGCCGCAGGCATCGCAATTCGGGATTATCTCGTCCGCAACGGGATTCGCCCCCCAAGCCGCTCCGCCCACGACCTGCTGAATCTCATCAAGGATTCCTCGGCTCTTCCCCCGGACCTGAAAAGGGTCGCTGACCATTTGACCTTGCACGTCACCGAAGAGTTCAAACTCCCCATCGAAGCCGACCTGATAGCAGAGTCCAAGTCACTATGCGATTGGCTGATGAAACAATAGGGCGAATTTCTTGCGCTGAAATATTCCCGCCAATCTTGAAAAGCGGCAGGTAGTGACGGCTTCAGCCATACCAGCGCGGCTAAAAAGCGACTATAGGCGGCAGGGCGCGCATACCTATGAATACTGGGTGGGGAACTTTGAGAGCTACCTTCGGTGGCTGGCGAAAGAATGGTGAAATCAAAAGCCATTTTTGATTTTATTCATGTGCTAATTTTTTATTTGAAAGCTGTGGACGGTGATGTCAATTAAGATTGGGGTTGATAAAGGCTTGCCCGACGGCGCGAGTGGTGTAACCTGCCTATGGGAGGGATACAAGAAGCCCGCTCCCTGTTTGTGTTCAAGGACGACATTGGCTGCGGTAGCCAGTTTGCTCATTATGTCTACGGTGTAGTCATGCTGAATGAGCAGACCCGTTTTCAGGTCAAAGCGGAAGCGCTGCACTTTGCTATGTGTGGGAATGCTTTCAGGGAAGGAGGCTTCCAGGCATCCTGGTTCGATTTCCTTCCAGTCAACATCTTCACGCATGAGCAAAACCGGCAGGGTGAAATAGTTCCAGAAGGCGTAGTTGGCAAAATAGGACATGTCCAGATCATCCCAATGCAACAACCGTTTCAAGCCGCCAGGGAAGTAGCCGCGCGCATCCTTTCGTTCCTCAATCATTTTGGCGGTTGAATCTTCAAGCCGAACATGATGTCCATCAAGCACACCAGCCAGTTGAGCGTTCTTCCCGATCGGAGTCAACGTAGAGAATGGATGGGCGACCTCCATTGAAATTTTTGCATGTTTGAAGATCGGTCTGCTTTTTATTGTGAAAGCCAGCCCGTGCGTACTGACCTCAGCCTCAATATGTTTTGCCTTTGACCAAAATTCTATTCCGCCATACGCTGCGATGGCTTTTTCTGCGGTCTGATTCATGCCTTCAATGCCTTGATGACTTCTTCGGGTGCTTCTTCTGGTGGGTAGTGACCGATCTTGTTCAAGACATTGAGCGTGTGGTTTTGCATCAGGTCGGTCCATACTCTTAATTCACCCTCTTTGAAAGCAATATCTGAATCGCCCCACAC
>DAOTXI010000084.1:0-2195 GCA_034435475.1 Anaerolineales bacterium | reverse complement strand
GTTCGGGAGCACGTAGATGAATTTCGGTCCGACTCGAAGCGCGGCTTCCAATTCCTCCACGATCATGCCATCCTCATCCGCCGGGACGGAAATATATTGCGCCCCGTACGCATTCCACGCCTGCAACGCCCCCAGATAAGTCGGCGACTCCACCACAATATAATCGCCGCGGTTCAGGAACAGCCTGCCGATGAAATCAAGCGCCTGCTGTGAGCCGGATGTAATGACAATATTCTCCGGCGTGACCGAGACCTTGAAGCGTTCGGCATGACGCGCAATCATCTCGCGCAGTGGGCGGTATCCTTCGGTGGTGCTGTATTGCAATGCCTGCGCGCCGTGTTCAGTCAGCACGCGGTTACATGCCTCCTGAAATTCCTTAACCGGAAAAACCTCCGGCGCGGGCAACCCGCCTCCAAAGGAAATAATATCCGGCTGTTCGGTCAGCTTCAACAACTCGCGGATGACCGAACTTCCCATTTTCTGCATACGGTGAGCGAAGCGATACTCCCAGGGTGTCTGCATTCTTTCTCCTTATGGTGGATTTGCGTAACGCGCATTCTCTAATGCGCCCGCCGGCGTATGGGGACGCCGACTACGCATTTGGGCGGCGAAATAAAAAAGCCTGACAGGTACGCGGGTACCCATCAGGCAGACTGATTCAGGGCATAAGGATGCCGAAGAGTCGTAGCGCCAGGATTCCATTCATGGCAACCCAATCTTACCCAGTTTTAGCGGAGGATGCAACTGACTTTCCTCCACTGTTTGTGGATTGAAAACCCTCCCGCCTCTCCCGCGGACCGGGGCGGCTTCAGCGCTTCAAATCTTTTTTGCTCCCTGTGCCATGTCTCATTAACCGACGATCCTCACCGTCCCGAAGGTTAGGTACACAAGCCAGGGCCATCCACAAGGACCTTCGGGACGTTTTACTTTGACTGGAGACTACAGTCCACCGTCAACGGTCAACCTTCCTATCCAAACACCGCAATCACCATCACCCCCGCAAACACAATCGCCGACCCCACCACGCGGATTCCGCCCATCTGCTCCCGAAGAAATCTCCAGCCGAGGAAGGCTCCGATCACCGCGCTCACCTCGCGGATCGCGCCTGAATAGCTCAACGGCGCAAGGGTATAGGCGAACAACGCCAACATGTAAGCAATCAAACCCAGAACCCCGCCGACAAGCAGGTAATTGCGGTTTTGTTTCCAGACACGGGTAAACGAATCCCAGCCGTAGTGATAGGCAATGTAAGGAGTCGTCACGAACGGCACCATCACGAACATGGACAAACCATAAGGCAGAGCCGGTCCGCTTTTGACGGCTTTCCCATCAATGAAAGTGTAAAGCGAGATGATCAACGCCACCGTCAACGCGGTCAGGACTCCCTTGAGGTGAACCTTCTCGCCCCTGCTTTGCAGCAACGCCGTCGCGCCAATGACCATCATGCCAATGGTGATCATCCCCAGCCCGATGTACCCGCCCGTCGTCAACTCCTCCCGCAAAAAGATCGCCGTCCATGCCACCAGCAAAGCCGGAGCCGCCCCGCGCGCAATCGGGTATACCAGCGAAAAATCGTGGTCGCTGTAGGCGATGCATAACAAAATGAAGTAAATGGCTTCCAATAACATGCTGATGACGGCAAAAAGCCACATCTCGCGCGGCGGCAAACCGGAGAAGAACATCACCACCAGAGCCAAGACTCCGCTCAGGATGGTCTGCCAGCCCATTGCGGTGTATTTCTCCTCCGCGCTTTTGAGCAGAAAATTCCAGACAGCATGCATGGACGCAGACAGAAAAAGCAGGATCAGGGCTGTTATGGGCATGGGCGCGAGTATAACGGAAAACCCACGCTCTACTCGGTTTAATGCCATTCCGAGCAAAGCGAAGAATCCATACGCCAAACTCAAAGATAACATCTCCACAGAATAAACGGAATCCGATCTGGTTTGCTCAAAAACTGAATTCTGTGATATATAATTTGATGATAAGTAAATCGTCGAATGTTTCTTTACAGATATTGCCGCCGACCGGAGTCCATAGACCGCGGTCGGCCGTCGGCTTGTGGTGTTAAATTTCTTTTGGCATTCTACTTAGCAATCATGGCTGAGATAAAAAGTCCCCTTCGTTATCCCGGCGGAAAATCGCGCGCTATCCGGCAGATTGACGCTCTTCTTTTGAAGGACTTTGAAGAGTAT
>DAOTXI010000083.1:0-4304 GCA_034435475.1 Anaerolineales bacterium | reverse complement strand
GATCGAGGCGGCGGTCATGTCGGGTTCGATGCCATCGGTGACGAGGGATTGCAGGGTATCGAAGATCAGTGTTTCGATCTTTTTTGCGTTTCGAGCGCGCGTGCCTTTGAGACCGGTGGAGAAAAACATCTCGCGCAGTTCGGTTTCGAGTCCGCCCCCGGCAAGGTCTTCGCCGAGACCGGAATCCATGAGCGCTTTGCGGAGCGGGGAGGCGGGTGTGCCAATGAGGGAGTGCGAAAGAATTTGCAGGCTGAGCGTGAGGACGGGGTCGGAAGTGTCGGGTAACTTCCAGTTGACGGTGAGGTAATGTTTGTTCTCGATGTCTTCGCCTTCGCTGGCGATGTAGGAATACTCGACCTTCTTCGGTTTGTTGAACGGCTTGCCCATTGGCACCGCGGATTTGACTTTTTTCTTTTTGTACGGCTTGAGATAGCCTTCGATTAGTTTGAGACGTTTCTCGGGGTCGTCGTTGCCGTAGAAAAAGATGAACGCATTGGACGGGTGGTAGTACGACTCCCAGAACCCGCGGAAGTTTTCGTAGGTCAGGTCGGGGATGTTCGCCGGGTCGCCGCCGGAGTCGACTCCGTAGACGTGTTTGGGGAAGAGCGATTGCTGGATGGTGCGCGCCAGCAAATTCTCCGGCGAGGAATACGCGCCTTTCATCTCGTTGAAGACCACACCCTTGTAGGTGAGTTCGCCGGATTTTTCGTCCACTTCGTAATGCCATCCCTCCTGCATTAAAGTCTCTTCGGTAATGCGCGGATGCAGGACGGCGTCCATGTAGACGTCAATCAGGTTGTAAAAATCTTTTTCGTTCTGGCTTGCCACGGGGTAACAAGTCTTATCGGGATAGGTGAAGGCATTGATGAAGGTCGCCAGCGAGCCTTTGACCAGTTCCACGAATGGTTCTTTGACCGGATACTTCTCCGAGCCGCCCAGCACTGAGTGTTCGAGGATGTGCGCGACGCCAGTCGAATCTTTGGGCGTGGTCCGAAAGTTGATGCTGAAAACTTTGTTTTCATCATCGTTGATGACCGAGAGCATCCGCGCGCCGGTGCGCTTGTGTTCCCACAGTTGCACGAGCGAGTTGATTTCGGGGATTTGTTGTTCTTTGATCAGGGTGAAGGATTTGGTCATGGGTTTCCTGGGGGGAAATGGGGATGGAGGGCTAAGTTTACCTTGTTCCGGGAGTTACTGTATTCCAAGTATTAAAGCAGAATGTGTGAGAAGCTTTCTATTCTGTTTTGTTTATTTTTAGAATCAGTTCTGATGATTCTAAAGTAATATTGTCTTTGGACAACTTAAATAGAATGACATAATCTCCCGGCTGGCAAGTCGGTTCCATCTCGATTTCCCATACTACAACCCATGAATCGCCCTTTTGGATTGGTTTGATTTCATTTCGCTGTGTAATGGTTGTGCATGAAACGTCCATGGAAAGGGACTCCAATTTCATGGAGTTGATTTCCGATGATTCCAAGCCATCGATAATCGTGTTGATAGTGGTTTCTATTCTCCCATCTTTAGGTAACGATACTGTCAATGTGTCACTGGACAGCCTTAATACTGAGTTTGGGAGAGAGAAGAATGAGTGATAGGCAAATCCGCCGGGAGAAAGCACGAGAAATATCGTTCCAGCAATGAAAAATACAATGGCGCCGCGAAACTTTGCTTCATTTTTTGCGATCTGCAAGGCGTTTCCTCGGGAGAACTGCAAGACGCCCAGAAGAAGAAATGCAGACAGCGATAGCAGGATCAGCCCCGCCCAAACGAACCCCATCGAGACAAGGACTGGCGCGGATTGATCTTGCTGCGAGATGTAACTGGATGCGCCCGCGCCAATTGGCAGGATCGTAATGCAGATTTGCAGAAGGGTAATTGCCACAGATTGGATTTTATTTTCGTCCATGAATCCTCACAAAATTTTTCCAAGAGGCTGTTTTATTAATTCGTTGAATGCATCCCGAATTGCCCCGAGGGCTTCCTTCGGGGTTTTGGCTTCAAGAAAGCGCGTAGGATCCCTGCCGGTTTTCAGGTCGCAGATGTCGTTTAAATTGAAACTTGGGTGGGAAAGATAGTTTAATATTATCCTGTTTCCCTTTTCCAATAAAAAACGCAGATTGGCTGTCACCAAGTTGGATATATGGATATCGAGCCGGGAAAGCCAGTTGGAACTAATGATATAAATCCAGGGTTGCGAGTCTTTGTTTTCCTTTGGCATCGAAATATATTGTTCGATTGGTTGCGGGTCCGTTGAGCGCTTCAGGTGAAAACCCTCTTTGTGGAATTCTCCTTCAGCCTTGCCTAATTCCATAAAATCCTCGGAAGTGCCGAAGAGCGCCGTATTCATGTACCAGGTTTTGACAACACCGGTCGACTCGATATCGCCAGTTGTTATTTTCTTTTTTCCCAGCGGTTTGGACTTGCTCGGAATGTACAATTCCGCTTGGTGCAATGTTTTTATGGTGGAACTTTCGGGAAACGAACTTATTATTTTTCCGAAAACCACAGGAGGTTTGTCGTCGTCGTAGGATTTGAGGCTGATGGCCCCGAAACAATTATCTTGGACGATCTCCGATGGAAGGCTTTGAGCCTTGGTTATCCCGCTTTCCCTGGCGATCTCCGGGTATAACTGGGGTCTGATAATTTCGAATGCTTCTTTGATATCGCCCCAGGAAATAGTATCCCAGGATAAATTACTGGGTCCGTCGCCTCCGCCGTTCCCTCCACCAAGTTGAACTTGTGTTTGGGGATTTGATTTGGCTGTTTTACGGGTTGGCAGGGCAAAATCCTGCCATTTCACTTTTGGTGGAATGGGTATCTTTAACCTGTTGCTTTTTCGAGGATTACCCGGATCGATATACATAAGAAATCAGCCAAATATTGAGGTTACACCTCAAACACCTTCAGTACCTCATCGACATAGTGATTGATGATCTTGACCGCGATCTTGCCTTTAGACGGCTTCTCGAAAGGGATGGACTCGTCAATCTCTGCCAGCAGTGCGCGTTTTAGTTTGGCATAGGGTTCCTCGGCGCCCATGAAGTAGGAGCCCCGCTTGATTATTAGAAATAAACATCCCGGATATCGGATAATTATACAGTACAACGGAATGATTTTCTCGGCTACAATTCGCGCTCATGAAACCATCTCAGAGGTTATTGCATGGCGTTAATTAGTTTGCAGGAAGTCCGCATTGGCTTTGGCGGACATCCTTTATTGGACAACGTTAGTTTTCAAGTCGAGCGCGGCGAGCGGGTCGGCTTGTTGGGGCGCAACGGCATGGGCAAATCCACGCTGTTGAAAATGCTCAATGGCGATGTCGAGCCGCACGACGGCGTGATTGCCCGCCAGCAGAACGTCCGCACGGCGTATCTTCCGCAGGAGGTGCCGCAAAACCTGCACGGACGCATCGCGGACATCATCGCTTCGGGTCTGATCAACACCGACTTTGCCGACGACGAACATCATTGGAAGCGCGACAATCAAGTGCGGAAAACCATCTCCTTGATGGAACTCGACGGCGACGCTCGCTTTGAAACACTTTCAGCGGGGATGAAACGCCGCATCATCCTTGCCCGCGGCTTGGTCTGCAACCCAGACCTTCTCCTGCTCGACGAGCCGACCAACCATCTCGACATCCAAGCCATTGACTGGCTCGAAGACTTCCTCAAACGCTGGGGCGGGACTCTGGTCTTCGTGACCCATGACCGCGTCTTTTTGCAGAAACTCACCACCCGCATCATCGAACTCGACCGCGGCAGTGTCTACGATTGGGCGTGTGATTACCCGACCTTCCTCGAACGCAAAGAAGCCATGCTTGCCGCCGAGCAAACCCAAAACGCGCTCTTCGATAAGAAACTGGCGCAAGAAGAAGCCTGGATCCGCAAAGGTATTGAAGCCCGCCGTACCCGCAACGAGGGACGTGTGCTTGCCTTGAAAAAATTGCGTCAGCAACGTTCCGAGCGACGTGAACTGCTTGGCAAAGTGAAAATGCAGATCGGCGCTGAGAAGCGTTCGGGCAGGTTGGTGATCGAAACCGAGAACATCAGTTATGCCTACGGCGAGAAAACCATCATCCGCAACTTCACCACCACCATTCAACGCGGAGATAAGATCGGTATCGTCGGCGCGAATGGTTCGGGCAAAACGACCTTGCTCAAACTGCTGATGGCGCAACTCCAACCGCAGATGGGTGAAGTCCGTCACGGCACGAATCTTGAGATTGTCTACTTTGACCAACTGCGCACTCAACTCGATGAATCCAAATCCGTGCTCGATAACGTCGGGCAGGGGCGTGACAC
>DAOTXI010000082.1:0-15353 GCA_034435475.1 Anaerolineales bacterium | reverse complement strand
ACAGTCGCTCGACCGCATCACAAAATATCTCATCGAGAACAACGCCAACCACGAAGGCGCCTTTGCCACCAGCAAAGCCTCAGATGCAATCCTCGACGAATTGCCCATCGCGCCATGGCTGATTTTTACAATGCCCCTTCTGACGAAGAGATCGTTTTCGGCAACAACATGACCACGCTCACGCTCCATCTCAGCCGCTCCCTCTCCCGCGAGTGGATGGAAGGTGATGAAATTGTTCTGACGAGACTCGACCACGATGCCAACGTCACGCCGTGGTGTTAGCCGCGCAGGATAAAGGCGTGAAGATTAACTGGGTGGACTTTGACGTGGAAGACGGCGCTATCAAATTGGATGATCTACAGAAAGCGCTCGAACGCAAGCCGAAACTGGTTGCTGTTGGGTATGCCCTCAATTCGCTGGGAACGTTCGGGGTCACTTTTGAATACGCAAGTAGCATAAGCTGCTTTTTCATCACCTTCAACAGCTAAGGAAGCATACACATTCAACATTTCAATGATGTGTTTTCTTGAGTCAAAATCTTCTTCCCCTTCCTCCACCCCGGCAGCGATTTCCTGAGTGCAGATCGCGCTTTAGGGAAGACCCGTGGAGCCGGAGGTTTAAATGATGGCGGCGGGGGGGTAATTGGTGATTGGCAATTGCAGAGTGAGCGGCCTTTGACGTTTGACACTTTTGTCAGGTTATGCTTTAAAGATTCCCTTCCCCAGCTCAAAACGATTATAGAGATTCATGGTCAAAATTGTAACCCTTTGTTGGGATGTTTGTCAGGATTGCGCGGTTATGTTTAGCACTATGCTTTGGTTTGAAAAGGTCAAATAATGAAAGCGGGGGAACTGTTGTATGGCTGCAAATGGATATGCCGAGCAGCGACTGGCTGGTTGAGTTGCAGGAGGCATTATGCCCCAAATGACCGATGAACGAGTCTTATCGCGGTTGCGCGAAGAAGATCTTTCCCTATTACATGAAGTCAGTATGAAGACGGCCGGCGTTTCGCGTTTGGAGATGTGCATCCAGTGCGGGACGTGCGGCGGGTCGTGCCCGTCGGCGATGGATATGGAGCACACGCCGCGCATGTTGTTCGCGATGCTGAGAGCCGGGATGCGCGACGAGGCGCTGAGAAGCAATACGCCGTGGATCTGCGTCTCGTGCTATCACTGCGTGGTGCGTTGTCCGCAGGAGGTTCACATTGCGGACGTGATGTACACGCTGAAGAGCATGGCGATCAAGGCGAAGTTGTACCGCGACGACATCGCGCCGCATTTCTCGCAAACGTTTGTGGATATGGTCGAGACATACGGGCGCAGCTTCGAATTCGGGTTGGCTTCGCGCCATTACCTGCGGCATTTCCCGCTGAGAATGCCGGGCATGATGCCGATGGGCTTTGGAATGATCACAAAGGGACGGATGGGAATTACTCCAAAGAAAATCAGGCGCATGGATCAATTGAAGGCGATCCTGAACCGCGCCAGCCAGCTGGAGTTGACCTTATGAACAAATATCTTTTCTATCCCGGTTGTTCGATGGAATCCAGCGCGAAGGCGTACATGGAATCCATGAATGCCATATTGGAGCCGCTCGACCTGCGCTTCGAGGAGATCGAAGACTGGAACTGTTGCGGCGCGACGGAGTATCTGGGCATCAACCTGATCCCTGCCTATTCGTTGATTGCGCGCAATCTGGCTTTGGCTTTGGACCAGGTCGGCAAAATGAACGGGACGGACGGAACGCATACGGTGGTCGCGCCGTGTTCGGCTTGTTACCTCAACCTGGCTAAGGCGGATCATTACATGCAGGAGCGTCCATCGCTGGGCGCGAAGGTGAACGAGGCGTTGGCGGCGGGCGGACTTTCGTACAAGCCCGGCGCGCTGGATGTGCGTCATTTGATCGATGTCCTTGTCTATGACGTGGGGCTGGAGAAAATCCGGAGCCGGGTCGTCCGCCCGCTGCATGGGTTGAGGGTCGCGCCGTACATGGGATGCATGTTACCGAGACCGGATTACAAGAACCGCTGGTCGGACCACGAACACCCGACGGAGTTGGATGACTTGCTGAGGGCGTTGGGCGCGGAGGTGATTGAGTATCCGCTGACGACAAGTTGTTGCGGCGGGCATATGACCCAGATCGGGCCGGAGACCGCCTTCGAGTTGATTCGACGGCTCGTCGCCGACGCCGATGACCGGGGCGCGGACTTGATGGCGACGGTCTGCCCGATGTGCCAGATGAATATCGACGCCTACCAGAACGAGATGAACCACTTCTTTGGCACGGACTATCACATGCCAATCCTGTTCTTCACGCAGTTGATGGGTCTGGCGTTTGGAAAAGAGCCGGGGGAGGTGGGCATCGGCATGGAACTGGTCAATGCGCGGAATGCGATGGCGCGCGTCGGCGTGGAGGTTCCGCTCACCCAGGAGCCTGCGGGACCGCGGAAAAAGGATGAGGGGCTGCCCATGCCGCGTCGCTGGACCAAGCGCGAGGTCGAAAAGGAGGCGGTGAAATGAGTCAGGAGAAGATTGGAGTTTATGTCTGTCACTGCGGGACGAATATCGCCGGGGTGGTGGATGTGGAGCATGTCGCCAAATGGGCGGCGGAGAAGCTTGGTGGTCAGGGCGTGGTCGTGGCGCGCGATTACAAATTCATGTGCTCGAGTTTGGGGCAGGAACTGATCGAGAAAGACATCAAGGAACTTGGCCTGACGCGCGTGGTGGTGGCGGCTTGCTCGCCGCATTTGCACGAGAAGACGTTCCGCATAGCGGCGAAGAATGCGGGATTGAATCCTTATCTTGTTGAGTTGGCTTCGATCCGCGAACAGGTTTCGTGGGTGCATACGGATAAAGCCGTCGCCACGGAAAAATCGAAGGCGGTGGTGGCGGGCGCGGTGGCGCGTGTGATTGAGAATAAGCCGCTTGAGGAGATCAAAGTGCCGATTAACCCGAATACGCTGGTGGTCGGCGGCGGGATCGCGGGCATTCAGGCGGCGTTGGAGATTGCGAACGCGGGTTTCCATGTATATCTCGTCGAACGCGAGCCTTCCATTGGCGGGCACATGGCGCAGTTCGACAAGACTTTCCCGACGCTGGATTGTTCGGCATGTATTCTCACGCCGCGCATGGTCGAAGCGGGGACTCATCCGAACATCACCTTGATGACGTGGAGCGAAGTGGTGAATGTCGCTGGTTACGTCGGGAACTTCAATGTGACGATCAAGAAGAAGGCGCGCTTCGTGAAAGAGGAACTTTGCACGGGCTGCGGCATCTGTGAAGAGAAATGCCCGAAGAAAGTCGTTGACGATGTCTTCGAAGCAGGGCTGGGATATCGCAAGGCGGTGTATACGCCGTTCGCGCAAGCCGTTCCGAAATTCCCGGTGATGGATAAGGCGAATTGCACGTACTTCATCAAGGGGACGTGCAAGGCGTGCGAGAAGTTCTGCCCGACGGGCGCGATTGACTTCAACCAGGAAGATCAACTGATCAATGTGGATGTGGGCAACATCATCCTTGCGACCGGCTACGACTTGTTCGACGCGCGGCGCGTGAGCAATTACGGCTATGGGCGTCTGCCGAACGTCTTTACCAGCATCGAGTTCGAGCGTCTCTGCAACGCGGCGGGACTGACGAACGGGAATATCGTCCTGCGCGACGGCAAGACAGCGCCGAAGAGCGTCGGCATCATTCACTGCGTCGGTTCGCGCGATAAGAACTTCAACAACTACTGCTCGGTCATCTGCTGTATGCAGGGCTTGAAGTTCGCGCATCTCGTCCACGAACGGACGGGGGCGACGGTTTACAATTTCTATATTGACATGCGCACGGCGTATAAAGCCTACGACGAGTTTTACCAGCGCGTGCTGGAGGAAGGGACTCTCTTTGTGCGCGGCAAGGTGGCGGAGGTGACAGATGCGGCGCGTTACGAAAACGAAAAGGGAAAACTCATCATCCAAGTGGAAGATACGCTGATCGGCAAACAGAGGCGCATCCCGGTGGACATGGTCATTCTCTCCATCGGACTCCAGCCGCGGCGCGACGCGAAGGAAGTCGGCAAACTCTTCGGCATCTCCTGCTCTACCGACGGCTGGTTCACCGAGAAGCATCCCAAACTCGACCCAGTTGCCACAATGACCGAAGGCATTTACATCGCCGGGTGCGCGCAGGGGCCGAAGGACATCCCTTCGAGCGTGGCGCAGGGCGCGGCGGCTTCGGCGCGTGTGCTGGATAAGATTCTTCAAAAGGAAGTCGCGCTCGAACCGGTCAAAGCCAGCATCAATGCGGATAAATGTTCGGGCTGCCGCATTTGCAACGGATTGTGTCCGTTCAATGCCATTTCGTACATCGCGGACGACAACGTCTCGAACATCAACCCGGCGTTGTGTCAGGGATGCGGCACGTGTGTGGCGGCTTGTCCGGCAGGCGCGATCAGCGGGACAGGCTTCAGCGACGAGCAGATCATGGCGCAGATTGATGGGCTGTTGATGCGAAACCTGGAGGTTGCAGGTGTGTGAGTTGGTAGTTAGAGATTAGTAATTGGTAATTACCAATTCTCCACGAATGGAGACCCTTATGGACAACAACACTTTTGAACCCACCATCATCGGCTTCACCTGCAACTGGTGCAGTTATCGCGCGGCGGATCTGGCGGGTACGGCTCGCATGAAGTATGCGCCGAATGTACGGCTCATCCGCATGATGTGCAGCGGGCGGCTCGACCCGACCTTTGTCTTGCGCGCGCTTTCGAGCGGAGCCGACGGTGTGATGATCACGGGATGTCACCCCGGCGAGTGTCATTACATCGAACAGAATTACAAAGCCTTGCGCCGTTATCTTTTACTCAAGCGCGTTCTTGCTGGTCTGGGAATCGAACCGGAGCGCGTCAAACTCGTGTGGGCAAGCGCGGCGGAAGGAGCAAAGTTTGCGGCGGAGACGACAGCCTTTGTGGAGGAGATAAGAAAGCTGGGTCCGTTAAGTTGGGGAAGCCCCGACCGCCGACCACTGACGACCGACGACGTGGAGCGGTCAGCGGTCAACCGTCCGTCGTCTGAATTGGAGGTGGCACAATGACTAACAATCCCAAGCCCAAGTTCGCCATGTACTGGGCTGCCTCCTGCGGCGGATGCGAAATCGCCGTGCTAAACATCCACGAGAAGATATTGGATGTGGACGCCAACTTCGATGTCGTTTTCTGGCCTGTGGCGGTGGATACGAAATACAAAGATGTGGAGGCGATGGAAGACGGTTCGATCCTCTTGACGCTTTTCAACGGCGGAATCCGCAACGACGAGAACGAACATATCGCCAACCTGTTGCGCCGCAAATCAAAGATATTGATCGCTTTCGGCTCATGCGCCTGTGAGGGATGTATCCCCGGGCTGGCGAATCTGAGTCCCGTCGGAGACATTGTCCACACCGCGTTCAACACGTTGACCACGGACAACCCGCATGAGATTTATCCGCGCGCTTCATTCGATGTCCCTGAAGGTGAGTTGCACATCCCCAAACTGGCGCCGATCCTGAGTCCGCTCGATGCGGTGGTGGATGTGGATTACTTTATGCCGGGCTGCCCGCCCGAATCGCATCAGATCGCGGCGGTGGTTGATCTCGTCGTCAAGGTCGTCAAAGGCGAAGCAGAACTTCCGCCCAAAGGCGCGGCCATCGGCGTGGGCGATTCGACCGTCTGTGACGAATGTCCGCGCGCGCGGAATGTCAAACTCATCAAGGAATTCAAGCGGATTCAAGACATCGCCCCCGTTGACCCGACCCTGTGCCTGCTCGAACAGGGGATTCCCTGCAACGGTCCTGCCACGATCAGCGGATGCAACGCGCGCTGTCCGGGCGCCGGGGCGCAGTGCATTGGGTGTTACGGCCCTGCCGCGGGCGTGCTGGATTACGGCGCGCGGCTCCTCACCGCCTTTGCATCTGTGATCGATGCGAAGGAACCCGCAGAGATCGAAAAGATTTTAGATGGCATTCCCGACCCTGTTGGGCAGTTCTATCGTTTCAGCCTGTCAGGGTCGCTGCTGAAGGCCAATCAAGAAGCCTGGAAGGTGAAATACACGTCAAGTCATCACACGAAAGGAGAATGACATGACTGCCAAACTGATCAAAGATGCTGACCCCATCGAAGACCCCAACGCCGTGCTGGAAAAAGCCCTCATCGAAGCATATCTCAAAGAAAAAGGCTACACCCATGATGATCTTAAAAAACTGCCGGCCGATCTGGTGGAGAAATTGATGAAAGAAGCCTCGCAATACGCCTCTCTCAAAATGGAAGAGGTGGCAGCGCGGGCGCACTTGGTGAAGGCGCTGCACGACGACGCTTCGCCGTTAGAAAAGTAATCGGAGATCAGTAACTGGTAACGCCAATCTCTAATTACCAACAGGAGTTCCCATGACCCAACGCATATCCATTGATCCCATCACCCGGCTCGAAGGGCACGGCAAGATCGAAATATTTTTGAACGAACAGGGCAACGTCGCCAACACCTATTTCCAGATTCCCGAACTGCGCGGGTTCGAGCGCTTCGTGATCGGACGTCCGATAGAAGAAATGCCGCTGTTGACGAACCGCATCTGCGGCGTGTGCCCGGAGGCGCATCACATGGCGGCGGCGAAGGCGGCGGATGCCGTCTATCACGTTGACCCGCCGCGCACGGCGAAGATGCTGCGCGAGTTGTTGTATTCCGCGTTCTACTGCACCGACCACACGACTCACTTCTACGCGTTGGGTGGACCCGATTTTGTGATGGGACCCGACGCGCCCGTCGCCGAACGAAACATCCTCGGCGTGATCCACAAGGTCGGGTTGGAAATCGGCGGCAAGGTCATTCAGATGCGAAGGTACGGTCACACCGTCGTCGAGATGATCGGCGGGCGCAAGATTCATCCATGCACGTCCATCCCCGGCGGCATCACAAAAGGCATCACCGAAAAACAGCGCAAAGAGATCGAAGAGATGGGACGCTGGGCGGTTGAGTTTGCACAGTTTAGCCTGAAACTTTTTAACGACATCGTGCTGGGCAACAAAGGCTACCTTGACCTGATCCTCGGCGATGTATACACCCATCGCACTTATTACATGGGATTGGTGGATGCGAATAACAAGGTCAACTTCTATGATGGCAAAGTGCGCGTCGTGGACCCGAACGGGAAAGAGTTCTGCACGTATGCGCCAAACGAATACATGAACCACATCGCCGAGCATGTCGAGCCGTGGACCTACCTCAAGTTTCCGTACCTGAAGAACGTCGGTTGGAAGGGTTTCGTGGATGGAATCGATTCGGGCATTTACATGGCGACCCCGCTCTCGCGCCTCAACGCATCCGACGGAATGGCGACTCCGCACGCGCAGGAGCAATACGAAAAGTTTTACGCGACCCTCGGCAGCAAGCCGGTGCATCAACGCCTCGCCACGCATTGGGCGCGCCTGATCGAATTGCTCTACGCCGCCGAACGCTGGGTAGAGCTGGTCACTGACCCCGAAATTGCATCGCCAGACGTTCACACGAAGCCGACCCAAACCCCGACGGAGGGAATCGGCATCGTCGAAGCGCCGCGCGGGACTCTCACGCATCATTACTGGACCGATGAGCGCGGCATTGTGACTAAAGCGAATCTCATCGTTGGCACCACCAACAACTACGCGCCGATCCAAATGTCCACGAAGAAAGCGGCGCAGAGTCTCATCCATAACGGCAACGTCAACGAAGGCTTGCTCAACATGGTCGAGATGGCGTTCCGCGCCTACGACCCGTGCTTCGGGTGCGCGACCCATTCCCTGCCGGGGCAGATGCCTTTGGAGATCACAGTCCGGGATGCGGACGGGAATCCGCTTGAGGTGTTGAAACAATTTTGTTAAACAGAAACAGGTATCGGTTAAGTCGGAAGCGGAGACGTCCTCATGAAAACGATCATTATTGGGCTTGGGAATCCGATTCTTGGGGATGATGGTGTCGGTTGGAAGGTCGCTGAGGAGATTGAAAGACAACTTCCCCAGATCCGAAGCGATGAAGGAGAACAGGTGGATGTCGTCTATCTCTCTTTGGGCGGATTGGGGCTGATGGAGCATTTGATCGGGTATGACCGGGCGATTCTGATTGATGCCTTTGCGACCAACGATCAACCCGGTTCGATTCTGATCATGAAGTTGAATGAACTGCCGAATTATTCCGCATATCACACGACCAGCGCCCACGATACGTCGCTGCAGGATGCCATTGAGTTTGGGAAAAGCATGGGCGCAAAACTGCCGGAGGATGTGGAGGTTGTGGGGATCACGACGGTGCGGGTTCATGATTTTTGCGAAGCGTTATCTCCGCCTGTTGCAGATGTGGTTTCCTTTGCAGCCCGCATTGTTTTGGATTTGCTCCAGCAGATACCCATTCACCATAAAGAGCAATTCGTATAGAGAAAGAACCCCGGCAAGATGCCGGAGTTCTTTTTATGTTTCCTTGCTGCGGTTCAATTTCGTTACTTGTGAGGTACGGCGAAGATAGGCTGCCACATATGAACATAGGGGAATCACGCGCAGGGACTTTTGTTTTGCGTAATCCAACCCGGCTTGCGTGATAAGCGCGGCGATGCCCTGTCCGCGGAATTCAAGCGGCACGCCGACGTGCAGCATAACGATGTCATCTCCCTGCTCTTGGTAGTCGAGAACGGCAATGGCATCGCCCAGATGGATTTCAAAACGGCTCTCTGCCAGGTTCTGGATGACTTGCAATTTCTCCGGTTGGAGCGGGGTGTTCAAAGTTCAGCCTCTCTGTTTTTTTCGCGCCATGACGGCGATATATTCCATGATGATCTTCAAGCCGGCAAAAACGGTAGCCTCCGATGGGTCGAGCGGGGGAGCGATCTCGACAACATCCAACCCAACAAGAGATAAATCCTGCGTGGATTTGATCAACGTCAGCGCGTCACGCGAGGTCAGCCCGCCGAATTCGGGAATGCCCGTGCCTGGCGCAGCGGATGGATCAAGGCAGTCTATATCGAGCGAGATGTGAACGGCGTCGCAGTCATTGAGGATGTTATAGACGCTGTCTGCGATCTTGCGCATACCGCGCTCGGCAACGTCGGCAGCGGTGTAGACGTGAATGCCGCCGTTTTCAATCAAATCAATTTCCTGATCTTCCCATGAGCGCAAGCCTACCATGCAAACGTCGTGCGGTTCGATGCCAAACTCCAGGGCGCGGCGCATGGTATTGGCATGTGAGATGCGCGAGTTGTCGAAGAAGTCGCACAGGTCGGGGTGGGCATCCACCCAGAGGACACCCAGGCGTTGACCTTTATAACGTTCGCGCTGTGCCTGCAAAATGGGAATGCTTACCGAATGGTCGCCGCCGAGAATGATGGGCATATTGGGCAGGGATGCCACACGCTGGCAGACTGTCACAAAATCGGTTTCAGGGTTTGTGATTTCAATATCGCCCAGATCACAAACAGTCATATCCTTGAGGCGGGTGCGGTCTTCGCTAAAGGGCGTGAGATGCCTGGACCAATACCGCAGGCGTTCGGGAGCGTGAGCCGCCCCTTTTCGCGCTGATGCAAGCCCGTCATATGGAATCCCGATGACGCTGAAATCCGCCTGTTCGGGGGTGAGATCGGGGCGGTGCAAGTCGCCCCAGTAGCCGTGATTGCCTTCCTCAGTCATGGTTGCTCTCCTTGTTGCGCCAATTGTACCTTTGAAAACAAGTGAGGTTGACCCCCTCTTTGTTTGCCCGTAAAATGCAACTATGCCGAAGAAAGCGCCCTTCGTGGGTATTGCAGGTTTCTACCTCCCCGACCACGACCCTCCAGCGTGAGCGGCTGTTTTCTTGTTGATATCCGACTATTTGCAATTTATGGAGGAACCATGAAAACCGAGTTTGTTTCCAAACGCGCCGCCATGTACAAGGATGTTCCCGACGAAAAGTGGAACGATTGGCGCTGGCAGCTTTCCAACCGCCTCAATTCTGTTGAGGATATTGAAAAGGTCATCCCGCTCACCGATAGCGAACGCAAGGCTTTACAGACACAAGGCTTGTTCCGTGTGGATGTAACGCCCTATTTTATTTCCCTGATCGACCCCCAAGACCCCAACGACCCGACCCGTTTGCAGATCATTCCGCGCGCCGAGGAGATGCAAGCCTTCACCGCCATGATGGAGGATTCGCTGGCAGAAGACCGCCACTCTCCCGTGCCCGGGCTGGTTCACCGGTATCCTGACAGAGTGCTCATGCTGGTCACGACGCAGTGCGCCTCGTACTGCCGTTACTGCACCCGCTCCCGCATCGTCGGCGACCCCGGGCAGACTTTCAAGCGCGAAGAGTTCGAGATGCAGATCGAGTATCTCAAGCGCACGCCGCAAGTCCGCGATGTGCTGCTCTCCGGCGGCGATCCGCTCGTGCTGGCGCCGAAGATTCTTGAGGAATTAATTTCACGCTTGCGCGAAATCCCGCATATTGAGATCATCCGCATTGGGTCGCGCGTACCCGTCTTCATGCCGATGCGCGTCACTCAAGAGTTGGTGGACATGCTCGCCAAGTATCATCCGCTCTGGATGAACATTCACGTCAATCACTCGAATGAGATCACCAAGGAACTTGCCGAAGCCTGTGACCGTCTGACCCGAGCCGGCATCCCGCTTGGCAACCAGTCTGTGCTGCTGGCGGGTGTGAATGACAACGTCCACATCCAACGCCAGTTGGTGCAGGACCTTGTCCGCATTCGTGTGCGCCCGTACTATCTCTATCAATGTGACCTGGTTGAAGGCGCGGGTCACTTCCGCACCCCCGTTGCCAAGGGCATTGAGATCATGGAAGGTTTGCGCGGACATACCTCCGGCTATGCCGTGCCGCAATTCATTGTGGATGCGCCCGGAGGCGGCGGCAAGATTCCGCTCATGCCGAACTACCTGTTGAGCATGTCTGATCACAAGATCCTTCTCCGTAACTACGAAGGCTACATCACCACCTACGAAGAGCCGACAGATTACGTTCCTTCGGATGCGGCAACATTCAAAGGACTCAAACGCCCCGAACCCGGTCAAACCGGACTCACCGGTCTGCTTGACGGCGACCAGATGTTCATCAAACCCGAAGGCTTCGACGAACTCCACAACCGCGACGGCATTCAGCACCGTTTGAAGGACGAAAGCAAGTGGAAGCCGCTCGGCATCGGCTCTGGCAAATCGAACGAATAAGCCAAAAGCAGATGCGCGGGGACTGAGATATACTTAGACCTGACGGAAGCAAGAACCGTCAGGTCTATTCAATAAAGGAGAATGCCATGCTGAAAAAACTATTCCTCGTGACAACCTTTGTCCTCTTCCTTGCCGCCTGCCTGCCCTCGGCGTCTGCCACAGAGGATGTTCAGGAGCAGGTCAATACTGCGGTTGCGGGAACTATGCTTGTCAACGAGCAGATCGATTTGGCCGTGGAACAAACCGTCGCGGCGGGCGAGGCGGCTGCATCCACTGAAGAATCCGCCAACCTTGATGAGGTCGCGCTGCAAGCCACCAACACGCTTGAACCCACCGTTACTCCCTTCGTCGCGGCAACCTTCACACCCACTGCCACGCCCATCCCCTTGAAATACACCTGTGCCGTGTACAAGAAAAAACCAAAAGATAACGAAACCTTCAGCAAGAATGAAGAGTTCGATGTCAAGTTCACCATTACAAATACCGGCACACGCATTTGGCCCAAAGGCGTTGACTTCAAATACGTGGGCGGCACCGACCTGGCCAGCCCCAACCGCGTGGAAATTCCAGTGGCGCTGCAACCCGGCCAATCGTATGAAGTGACGCTCGACGGACAAGCCCCCGATAAAAAAGGCTTTTACGTCATGACCTATTTTGTGGATGGTCCCATGTGCTACGGGTATATTGCCATCAACGTCAAATAGGAGGCAGTGAATGTCCCGGCGCAGCGCCAAAATCCTCTCCTTGATCGCAGCTACGACCCTGATGCTGGCTTGTATGCCCACGCTCGGACCCGCCCCTGCGCCCCTGCCCACCTTCGACCCGAATGCCCCGCTGACCGCCATTGTAGAAACGGCCGCCGTTGCCGCCACCCAGACCGCGATCCATGCGCCCCCCACCGCCACAGCAACGGCTCTGCCAACTAAAACGCCGACCGACACCCCGCCGCCGACGCCAACCTTTATCATCATCTTCGTTACCAAGACCCAGCCGCCGACAATGATGCCGGTTGGGGTTTCTGGCAAGGAATTGGATTGTCAGGTATTGGATGTAAGCCCCAAAGAATTGGTCGCTGCCTCATCGCTCTTTACCGCCAAATGGACCGTTGCCAATGTGGGCAAAAGCGAGTGGGATGAGAACAACATGGATTACCGCTACGCAGACGGAACACGCATGTATCAGCAATCCATCTATGACCTGCCGGCAACCATTGCCCCCGGCGTCATTGTGGAGTTAACTGCTGCCATGAAAGCGCCCGATACACCAGGCGCCTACACCACCATCTGGCAGATCAATTCCGGCAATCGGCGTTTCTGCACCCTCGAATTAACCATCACGGTCCCATAACAAACAACAGCCGCCTCTCTCGCAAGCGCCGGGAGGCGGTTTTTCTTTTCATTCCCCACCCACCGCTCTTCCTTTGCAACTTTTCTCCCGCCCCGCCTGTATTACACTTTAGCCATGAATGCGCCCACCGACCGCGACCTGATCCTGCGAGCCCGTCGCGGCGACCCTGAAGCCTACGGCGACCTCGTCTCCCGTCACCAAACGAGCGTGTTCAACGTCTGCTACCGCATTCTGCACAACTGCGCCGATGCCGAAGACCTCGCCCAGGAGACCTTCATCCGCGCCCTCGACCGTCTGCACACCTTCGACCTCGAACGCGAATTCAGCCCGTGGATTCGCCGCGTGGCAGCCAACTTGTGCCTGAACCATATCAGTAACGCCGGGTATCTCACCCGTCCAGTTGAATTGGACGAAGAACGGGACAAAGATAAAACTCAAAGTCCGGGCGAACAGGTTGAAGTCAAAGAAAGAAGCGAGCAGATTCGCAGCGCGCTTGCATCCCTCCCGCCGCATTATCGTATCATCGTCGAACTGCGGCATTATCAAGAACTATCCTACGACGAAATCGCGCGCGAACTGAACATCCCCCTCAGCGACGTGAAGAGCCATCTCTTCCGCGCGCGCAAACTTCTCGCGGAGAAACTCCATGCACCTGACTGACGAGCAACTCAACGAATACCTCGACAACGAATCTGCCAACCGCGCAGAGATCGAAACGCACCTCGACTCATGTGGCGAATGCGCGGCGAGACTCTCCACACTCCAAGCCTTGTTTGCGGATTTGGACTCTCTGCCCGAACTGGCATTATCTTGCGATATCGCCGCCCGCTTCTCTCCCCGCCCAAGCCTGACTCCCCAACTCCCGCGCTGGCTCACGCTGACAGCGGCTCTGCAAGCCGCTGGCGCGCTGGTTGCTCTCATCGTCGCCATCCCATTCTTCTCCATCATGATTCCACAGATCGAAACGCCATCCTTTACTACCTGGCTCTTCGAAATCCAATCCCTCTGGGCATCATGGCTCGACCAACTTTCAACCTTCAACTTGCCAACTTTTCAAGCCTTGCCTCTTCCCATTATGGAAATGTCAACGCTCTTCATCGCCCTCGCCATCGTCTCCATCTTTTGGATCTTTGGGAATGGGTTGTTATTAAGGAATCGCCACTCGTAGGGACACAGCGTCGCTGTGTCCCCACCCTTACAAGGAGCCTTTCATGACCGACATCCTCCGCACCACCTTCTTCATCCTCTTACTGACCATCACCCCCGCCGCTTACTTCCTCGTCATCGGCGCATTGTTCGCCGCCCGCGTCGCCAAGACTCAAACCAGCCTCAACCTCACCCCGGGGCGATCCTTCGGCTTGGGCATGGTCAACTTTTTCTTCTTCGGCTTGATCGCCTTCGTCTTGCTTTCGCTTGCCGAGAACGCAGGCTCTTTCATCAAAGGGATACTCACCATCCCCGCCTTGCTCATCCTCGCCTTCCTCTCCATTCTCTTGAGCGTTGGCCTCACCGCCACCGTCCACCACCTTGCCGAACGCCTCTTCCCCGACATGTCTGCATGGAAGCGCAACCTGTGGAGCTCCGTCATCCTCTGCGTCGCCTGCGCCTTGCCTTTCGTCGGCTGGTTCCTGCTCTTGCCCTATGTCACCTTCACTGGCATCGGCGCAACGATCTTAGGATTCTTCCAAAAAAGTTAAACCCATCTCTTTCCACTTTAATCCAAGACGCGCTCAACCCGCGTCTTTTTCTTTTTTTCCCGTCATTGCGAGGGCGTTCTTGTTCTTTGCCCGAAGCAATCTCATGAATTAGTCATAGGATTGCTTCGTCGGGCTATCGCCCTCCTCGCACGCGTGCCTGCGCACGGTACAGGCAATGACGAAATAACTCCCTGCAACTTTTCCCGCCCCATCCCTGTATCCCTTACATCAACCAAAAACGAAAGGACATACCCCATGGCTGACATCTCTGCCATCTTCTTCATCCTGCTCATTATCGGAATCGCCTTCCCTGCCATGCTCACCGCATGGTGGCTGTTGTTCCCATCTCTCATTGCTCGCGCCCAAACCCGCGTGGAAAAGACCCCATGGCAAACCTTCTGGCTGGGACTCATCCTCGTCATTGCCGTAACTATTCCTATCACCATGATGCTTGCGATTCCATTCGGACCCGCCAAATTCATCGGCTGGATTACCCTCGGCGCAGCGCTCGCCATTTCCACCATCGGCTCGGCTGGCATCGCCGCCCACCTCGGCGCGAGACTCTCCAAACACAGCAGCATGACTCCGCTCAACGGATTCATCCGCGGCGCCGTCATCCTCGAACTCGCCGCCTTCTTCCCCCTCATCGGCTGGCTCTTCGTGTGGATTCCCATCATCTTAATTTCGTTTGGTGCAACTAGTTTTGCTTTACTGAATTGGCTTCCCCGTGAGAAAACCTTAAACATGGAAACAAGTACACAAGTAAATGCGCAATACGTAACTCGTAATTCGTAGCTCATTACGCATCACGTATTACGCATTACCCTATCCACTATTCCCCATGACCCTATCTCGAAGAGACTTCCTCAAACTCGCCACCCTCCTCTCTGCATCCGCAGCGCTCAACGCCTGCGCCCCTGCCCTGCGACGACTGACAGACGACTTGCCCGCCCTCCCGTGGAGTCCGCTCAGCGTGGCAGACTTCACCGCGCTCAACCGAATCACCTTCGGCGCGAGAGTGGAAGAACGCGCCCGCTTGGCAGAGATCGGCTTGGCAAACTACATCGAAGAACAACTCGATTACGAAGCCATCAACGACCTGACCTGCGACCTTCAACTTTC
>DAOTXI010000081.1:0-2849 GCA_034435475.1 Anaerolineales bacterium | reverse complement strand
CTTCAGCGGATACCGCCCGCAGTTCTACATCCGCACGATGGATGTGACGGGTGACATCACCCTTCCCGAAGGTGTTGAGATGGTGATGCCGGGTGACAATGCGAACCTGACGGTGGAGTTGATCGTGCCGGTCGCTCTGGAGCAGGGTTCGAAGTTCGCCATCCGTGAAGGCGGTCTGACCGTCGGCGCGGGCGTCGTTACCAAGATCATTGCGTAAGGCGGAGAGAAATGGCTAAACAAAAGATTCGCATCCGTCTCAAGGCTTACGATCACCGCGTTCTCGACCAATCCGCCAAGCGGATTGTCGAGACCGCCGAGCGCACAGGCGCCCATGTAGTTGGTCCCGTGCCCTTGCCAAGCAAGAAGGAACGCTATACAATACGACGCTCTTCCTTCATTGACAAGGATTCCCATGAGCACTTCGAAATCCGTACGCACAACCGTTTAATTGATGTGCTGGACCCGGACTCGAAGACCATTGATATGCTGATGCGGTTGAATTTGCCCGCAGGCGTTGATATCGAGATCAAAATCTAATTTGTCAATATAACGCGAACGTTGCGTTTCATTGAGACGGCGCAAGAGTCGGCTTGCGCGCGGACAAAAGTTCCGCCCCGCAAGCCGTCTGACTGTGCCGTACGGAGATGATGCGGTTGTTGCCCCAACCGGCAGTCTCGTCAATATCTAATAAAGGAGACATTTGAGCATGTTGAAAGGGCTGATAGGTCGCAAGATCGGCATGAGCCAGATCTTCGATGAGCAGGGCGTCGCCTATGCGGTGACAATCATCGAAGCTGGCCCATGTTTTGTTACCCAGGTTCGCGCGCCGGAAAAAGAGGGATATTCCGCCGTACAACTGGGCTTTGGCGAAACGAATCCCAAGCGCCTTACCCAGGGCGAAGTTGGGCATTTGAAAGCCAATGAGATTCCCCCCCTGCGTTTCCTCCGCGAATTCCGCGCCAAAGAGCACGGGTTGAAAGTCGGCGACAAAGTGACTGTCGGCGACGCCTTTGTGGTTGGCGAGCGCGTGGATGTGATCGGCATAAGCAAAGGTAAAGGCTTTGCTGGCGGCGTCAAACGCTATCACTTTCACGGCATGAACGCCACCCACGGTACATCCGACCGCAACCGCGCCCCCGGCTCGCGCGGCTCCGGCACTACGCCGGGACGTGTTTACAAGGGTGCCCGCGGAGCCGGTCATATGGGCGTGGACCGCGTCACAGCGCAGAACATCAAGGTTGTGATGGTTGACCCGGAACGGAACCTGATCGCCATTAATGGCGCTGTTCCCGGCGGCAAGGGAAGCGTCGTCATGATCAAGGAGTCGCGCAAGCAATAAGCGCGCAGGAACCGGAGCGATTAACCCATGAAAGCAGATGTTCTTGATATGAAGGGCAACAAAGTGCGCGAGATCGAACTTCCCGCAAAACTTTTCGAAGCCCCAGTAAATGTGGATTTGATGCACCAGGCTTATACGCGCCAGATGGCAAATGCCCGTCTTGGCACGCACGACACCAAGGTTCGCGGGGAAGTCCGTGGCGGCGGTCGCAAGCCCTGGAAGCAGAAGGGAACCGGCCGCGCCCGTCAGGGTTCGAGGCGCGCGGCGCAGTGGGTCGGCGGTGGCCGCATCCACACTCCCCATCCCCGCAGTTATGAATTACGGATGCCCAAAAAGATGCGCCAGGCGGCTCTCCGCTCGGCTCTGTCTGTAAAGGCTTCCGAAGCCTCCATCGTCGTTGTGGATGATCTCACCATCGCCGAACCGAAGACAAGGCAGGTGGCGGAAACGCTCGGCAATCTTGTCGGCGGTTCCACCGCGTTGGTGTTGATGCCCACCCGCGATCAGAATTACGACCTTGTGATGCGGACCGCCAGTAATATCGAGAGTGCCAAGGTGCTTCTCGCCAGTTACTTAAACGTGCGCGACCTGCTTAATTTCGACAAGGTTGTTCTGCCCGTGAAAACCATTGACGCGCTGGTTGCGCATCTTGGATAGGAGAGAGACATGACCGATCTATACAGTGTCCTCGTCCGCCCGCTGGTGACCGAAAAGTCCAACGTCCAATCGAGCAAGAAGGGTCATTACACCTTTGTTGTCCGCAATGACGCGACCCGCGCCGTTGTGAAGGACGCGCTCGAAACTCTTTTCGATGTTACTGTGGCGCGCGTGAATATCATCAACGCCCCCGCGAAGCGCGGACGCCGCGGGCGATCCCGCCGCCTGGTGGTTCGCCGCCCCGCCTTCAAAAAGGCGATCGTAACCCTTGCCGAGGGAAGCAAGCCCCTCGAGATATTTGAAGGGGTGCAGTCATAATGGCCGTAAAAAAGTACAAACCAATTACCCCCGGCATGCGCGACATGACCGGTCACTCCTTTGAGGAGATCACCAAATCCACCCCGGAGCGATCGCTGCTCATCATTAAAAAACGCTCGGGTGGACGCAACGCCTACGGACGTGTGACCGTTCGCCATCGCGGCGGCGGCGCGCGCCGGTACATCCGCGTTGTGGACTTCAAACGCGAGAAGTATGGCATCCCTGCAAAAGTTGCGGCGATTGAGTACGATCCGAACCGCACCGCCCGGCTTGCCCTTCTCCATTATGCGGATGGTGAAAAGCGATATATCGTCTCACCGCTGGATCTGAAGGTGGGCGACACCATC
Source organism: Anaerolineales bacterium (assembly GCA_034435475.1). Classification (GTDB taxonomy): domain Bacteria; phylum Chloroflexota; class Anaerolineae; order Anaerolineales; family Villigracilaceae; genus Villigracilis. The sequence continues at coordinate 188 of DAOTXI010000081.1, read as the reverse complement.
ATGTCTGGTCCCAACGCCGAAATTCGTTCCGGCAATTCGCTGCCGATCAGCAACATCCCGGTCGGTACGATGATCCACAACATCGAGATGAAACCCGGCAAGGGCGGACAACTCGTCCGTTCGTCGGGAGGTGCGGCGCAGTTACTCGCAAAAGAGGGCGACTTCGCCCAGATCCGTATGCCCTCCGG
>DAOTXI010000080.1:0-13654 GCA_034435475.1 Anaerolineales bacterium | reverse complement strand
ACTCGTGCCACCAATAATCTCTTCCTTCCTTCATCCTTATATCCTGCCCTGTTCTTTTCAATACGATCATATTCTTCAACGTCGCGATCTGCTCCGCCGCTTCATCCGCAATGGATTTCATCTCGACGGCTTTACCCCGCCTGAATGCGCCGTCCGCGGCGAAGAGGGCTTTGGCATCCGCATCGACCATACGCGAGACAATAGCGCCCGCGCCGTAGCCTGAAAACAACGGCAGGATGATTCCGCCAATCTTGGCAATCGCCAGTAAAGCCACCACGATCTCCGGCGTCATCGGCATGAACAGACCGATGGCATCACCTTTTCCCAGTCCTAACGAGCGAAGCGCATTCGCCGCTTTATTGACTTCGTGATACAAATCTTTATAAGTGAGCGACCTCGCTGTCCCCTCCTCCCCCTCCCATACCACTGACGGCTGGTTGCTGATTATTTCTAACTGATATTTATCCACACAATTATGGACAATGTTCATCCTTCCATCCACGCACCATTTGGGGAATTGCATCCCATCACCCAGATCAACCACGCTTGAATATGGCTGATAAAACTGAATGTCTAGAAATTTCAAAACCGCATCTGTAAACCACGCAACATTCCCTGTGGACCTTGTCATCAATTCATTAAAATCCGTCATGCCGTGAAAGCGCATGAAATTCATAAGGTTCGAATGTTCAATTTCTTCAGGTGTGGGATTCCAGACAACCTCTCCGCCAAATGTAAATTGATCGGTCATGACCGTTCTCCTTGTTAGGTGATAAGCCGATTCTAACCCCAAGCCAGGATGAGCACAATAAGCGGATAAATTCAAACAAATAGTACGAATGTCCGTCTACGCCTCTTGTACTTAGGCGTATAATCCCGCAATCGTCAATGGAGGATGTCCCCATGCCAGAGAACACGATGAATTTGAAATTGATCAAATGCCCAAGTTGCGGGGGACCCATAGACCCGCCTGCCGGGGAAAGTACAGCCCGCTGCCCATACTGCGGAAGTTCAGTCATCATCCCTGAAAGTCTGAGGAGGACTGCCGCGCCCTCAAATCAGAATTCTTATTCGAACCTGTACGGCAATATTGACCAGAATTCACTTCTCGGCTACAGCGCCCAGTGGTCGCAGGTTGTCCAACTTGCACAACAGGGGAAAAAGGAGGAAGCGGTTCAGAAATACATGAGCTTCTCCCCCGTCAGTGAAGCGGATGCTCGTCGCACAGTGGAAAGTTTGGCGACTTCACAGGTCTATGACGTCAGCACCTATACCGCAAGCATCGCCCCAATGGTTGCAAGTTACACCGACACGGCAAAAAAGATCACCGCCTGGTCGTTCGGGTTCAGTTGCTTGATCACCGGTTTCATCATGCTGATGGTGTTGCTTATCGTCGGCGGAAGTTTGTGGGCGGTATTCAGTTCCTTCTAGCCGGACAACCATGGATAACCAATTGCTTTGCTCCGCTTGTGGCGGACCCAACGAACCCATGCCCGGAGCGACTCGAATGCCCTGCGCTTACTGCGGCGCAAAACTGACCATTCCAAAGGACTTACAAAAAAATATAAAACCCGTCACTATAAAAAAGGCTCCTGAAATCAAACGACTGCCAAATCTGGAGAATGACGCGCCTGATCTATTGAGAAAAGCCGAGCCAGTCGTTGTCAAAGCCTGGAATACCTATGTCTACTGGACCTGGCTCCGCCGCCTGCTGCCTACCTGTCTGGCAATCTTCCTGATCGGCTTTTTCGCCTGCCTAGTTTTGGGGTTTTTGCCGCTGACGATTGGGTTATTCCGTTAATTTCAGTTTCAAGAACAAACGTCCCTTCGCAGTACGCGCAACATCCTCGACATTGGGCTTTCCATCCGTTATACGAATGCCCATCGGCTTCGCGGCTTGCGGCACATGGCGAAGATATTCGTACATTCGCGCCTCAACCAGTTTCTCGTCGGTCTCAGTTTCAGCGAATGCCTGTTTGGGCTTTCTCTTAAGCAGCAAGCCTACGAGCGCGCCGCCCTGCAAATTCCGCCACCATTTGCGCCCGCGGCTGGTGATGACCCACAAATAGCCGCCTTCCACATAATATCCCACCGGGGTTGTATAGGTCTTGCCAGTCTTTCGCCCGGTGATGGTGATCAGCATCATGCCATTGCTCAACATGCCATGCAACGGTGAGCGCAATACCCATGTCATAAAATCATTTCCGTTCATAATTTCTCCCGTCAAAAAATATTTGCCGTTCTTCGTAAATCAACCACGCCAAGCCTGCAAGATATAAAGCGCGTTGAACAATCCCTTTGCTGATTTCCAGAACGTGATTTTCTACAAGACCAAAAAGCACAGAGACGCCCATCACCAGAACCAAAAAGAGAATCCGCGTCCACCGTTCGCGGCGGGTGGACGATGTTACAACCTGCCACACGATTCCCAAACTCATGCAAATCCCTGCAACGGTTGCAAACAGCGAGTGGATACTGGCTTCTTGCAGTGAATATTCAACCGCAGGGTCAGTGGCGGCTGCGCAAAAGAATCCGGTAATCAAGATCGAAACGCCATATCCCGCCACGAGCCACAGGAAGATTCGTTTTTTATCCTGCCAGAAGTAATAGGCTGAACTGACAGCCAGAAATGAACCAAACCCGATAAACCCCGCCTGCATGATCCACTTGTAGGCGTGACCCTGCGAAGCCAGGTCACTGATGGTGTTTTGAGTCCAATCATAGATTGGCGGAACGAAGAAATGCGCAAGCACGATGACTGCAATGAAATATAGGACGGCGAGCAAAAAGAGGTTCTTACTCATTGCTATTCAGCCGTTTGTTTTTCATGGGCGGATAGATTCGCAGGCTTGTAGAGAAATATCAACACAATCGCCCACACCATAACGAGCGCGCTCATGATTGCCGCGCCCAAACCTTCTCCTGCCGCAGAAGCGGTGATGAAATTGAACGCGCCATGCCACAGCGCCACCGCCAGCAGACTGCCATCCGTACTGTTATACATCCATGTGAACAGAATGGCGCCGCACATCAAGCCGAAGAACCAACCCACCGCAATGGCGGGGGCAAACAGGTAAAAGAAAATCGGCAAATGCCAGAACGCCCAAAGAACGCCCAACACAAGCGTCGCATTCAGGGCACTCATTTTTTTCTGCAAACGCGGCAGGGCGAATACACGCCAGCCTACTTCTTCTCCAATACCGTAGGTAAATATCCACAGAAAGAGCGCGCCGATTCCCAAGTTTGGCAGAAAGTTGACCTGCCCCAGCAGGCTCAAATCCACCCATGCGCCTTGAAGCAAGCGCAGGATAATCACGATCAAAAAATAGGCAGGCAGCGGCGATAAGGCAACCAACCACCAAACCGGAGGCATACGCCAATGAGTCAGCCGCTTGAAAAGGTCTGCCATGCCTGGTCTGCCCTTCGTCAAACCGGTCATGATGAAAGCCGCCAGCATCGGACCATAGGCATAAAAGTAATGTACAAAATAGGGAATCTGCCAATCCACTTTGCCTTGCGCCATCAACGCCAGCGGAATTCCAATGCACCATGAAATGGCATACGCCAGAATAAAGTAACCCAGCAGTGAATTTTTCTCGAGCCAAGTTGTTTTTGTGTTCATTGCATACCTTTTATTTCCCAGCCGAAAACGAATAGCGGATGGCTTTCTTCGCGCAGCCGTCCACGCAGGTTCCGCACAAAATACATTCGGGGTGTTCCATTTTTTCAGCCTGCACCATCGCATTCACATCCAAACTCATTGGGCAGCTTTTGGTGCAAGTCTTGCAATCGGTGCAGGCAGACGAGTCCGCCACCAGCCGCAGCGAAGCCCAGCCAAAGCGATTGCGAACCCAGCGTCCGATCATCATGAAGGGGGCAATCCAGCAAACGGTATGACAACCAGCCCGCTTTCCGGCAAACACTGCCTGCCCCACAAAAAGCGCAATCACGATGTAATAAATAAGGTAGGCAAAAAATATCGGGCGGTCAGCAGAACCCGCCACAGAGATTCCATTTTCGGTCAAGTACAACAGGTCAATCCGCTTGTATCCGCCCGCGTTGACGGCAAACCAAACGATCAAAGATATCCACGGAATCCAGATTAACCACTTGATCCAATCGCTCTTTGCGCCGTTGACCGCTTTCTTATTGACCGGCTCCACCATCTCCTGCAACCCACCCGCCGGACAAACCCATCCGCACCACAAACGTCCCAAAAATAATGCAGACAAAAACAACAACCCAAACACCACAAAACTCCCGTTAATAACACCGTTTATCGCGCCGTCAATAATCACGTAAGGCGAGAGAAAATTCATAGTGATGGGAAAAGACAGAAAAGCGACGAACACAAGCGCCTTGCGAATTCTCTGTCGCATGGGAAGTTGACGATTCATATTTTTACTCCAATCCAATGGTTGCGACCATCTTATCAATTTCAAACTCAACAAACGCGCCCACGCCCTCCTGCAAAAAGCCGGTTAGATAGTGATACAGATACAGCGAAGTCATGCCGTGAATCATCGCCCAGACGGATAACGCCAACTGCGCGACCACGCCCGCGTAGGGCATTCCAAATTTTGCCAGCGCGTCATACTGGACTTTTAGCATTTTCGGCAACTTCAAAGCGGCGACTTCGCCTTTTACCTTTCCCGCCACGAACGCTTCGCCAATCACCCCTTGCAACACAAGGAAACTCCTTTGCGCCACGGGACCCAATTCCTCGGCAAATAAATATCCCTGAATGGGCGTCCCGAACAAAAGCATATACCGCTGTGGGTTTTCCATCGCCCACTGAAAGTACGCTCGGCACATCGCTCGGAAGCGCCCCGCGTGGTCATCCACCGCACGTGAGTCGCGCCCCGTTTCCAAACTCGTCGTAAAAGATGAAAACGCATCCATCAACAACGCCGTGACCAGCGCATCGCGGTCTTTGTAATAGCGATACAACCCCGGCGCGGTCATGCCCATCTCGCGGGCAATCGCGCGCAAAGACAGCGAAGCCGCACCTTGCTCACCAATCTGCTTCCAGGCAGTGGCTTTGATCTCTTCAATCGTTTCAAGTCTCAAACGTTCTCGACGGGTCTGGGTCATGGTTACCTCAAATAGTTTACACTGTTTACATTTTATATTATATATAACATTTGTGATGTATTTTTTATCACCACCTCCCCATGACAAATATCCCGACTCAACCCGGCTATACAATGCCCACGCTGGGTATAATTGCCAAAAACTGAAAACGGAGTTTCCATGTCCACCGTACACGAGTCTAAACACCCGCTGGTTGCCCACAAACTTTCCCGTTTGAGAGACAAAAGAACCGAGCCGAAGAAATTCCGCGAGCTGGTGCGCGAGATCGCCGGTCTGCTCGCCTACGAAGCCACCGCCGACCTTGTCACGACGCCCGTTGAGATCGAAACTCCGCTCGAAAAAATGACCGCGCAGGAATTGCAAGAGAAGATCGGGCTTGTGCCCATTCTGCGTGCGGGTTTGGGCATGGTGGAAGGCATCTGGGAACTCATGCCCTCTGCCGAGGTCTGGCACATCGGTTTGTATCGCGATGAAAAGACGCTCAAGCCGGTGGAGTATTACAACAAGCTCCCCATCCAACCGCGCGTCGCCGTCTGCCTCATCCTCGACCCAATGCTCGCCACAGGCGGGTCTGCTACAGCCACCGCTGAAGTCTTGAAAAAATGGGGCGTGACAAAAATAAAATTCGTTGGGTTGATCGCCGCGCCCGAAGGTATCAAAGCCATGCAAGAAGCGCATCCCGATATTGATATCTACATTGCCGCCATTGACGATCATCTCAATGAACGTGCTTACATCGTCCCTGGTTTGGGTGATGCAGGCGATAGGCAGTTTGGGACGGGATGAGATAGTAACTGGAGATTGGTAATTGGCGCTGCACCATGACATATGACTTAAAACTAGCAGAGCGAATCCGCGTAGAAGTTCAGGGACTACCCATCATCGAGAAAAAGATGTTCGGCGGTGTCGGCTATATGCTGCATGGCAACATGGCGGTCGGCATTCTCGGCAAGGACTTGATCGTGCGCGTGGGCGCGGACGAATACGAACCCATGTTTAAGCGCGCACACGTCAAGATATTTACCATGAAAGGCAGCCCCAAACCCATGAAAGGTTGGCTCATGGTAGAACCCAGTGGCACAAAAACTTCGAAAGGCCTGGCGCAGTGGATCAAGCGTGGTGTGCAATTTGCACTGACACTGCCACCAAAATAATTGTGAGGAAACCGCATGTCGCTTACAGTTGCAATACTCATGTTTGTTGTTATTGTCGGTTTGATCGTCTTCCTGTTCTGGCGGCAAAACAGAATCTTCAATGAGTTGGGCAATTTTTACAAAGAGAACAAGCTCATCTCTCGACCCACCAGCCCGGTGGAGCGTCCATTTGTGTATACAGACGTTAACCTGACGTGTAACGATGGCTTACTAAAACCAGATGCTCCATATACATTAATCCTTGGCACGCACATGGTTACAGATGGACAAGGCACTTCTGCATATAGATATATTGGAGTTTTTCTGCCGCTGCAGGTACAACTCAGTGATGAATGGCTGAAGGCATGGCAGCAAAAAGTTGCCCAGCGCGGCGACAACTGGGCGCAATACTCAGGCGTTGAACCGATCTCAAAAACATGGGGCATCATGGGCGTGCCAGAAAACCTGCCCATCCGCGCCATGCGTGTGAACGGCGGCATCTTCATTGGCTGGGCAGGAATGCATATGCGCAAGGTCATCCAAGCACGATTGAGCGAGTTAAAAAACACCCTTCCATAGTTAGAACATACGACCTAAAATAAGCTGATAGTGTATCCGCCTTAGATTTTTAATTTTAGGAGCCCGACATGGCAGAAGCCAAAACCCAAAAGAACAATGCCAGTGTTGAAGATTTTCTCAACAGCGTTGCAAACGAACAAACCCGTTCCGATTGTTTCGAGATCGTAAACATGATGAAGAAAGCCACCCGCGCCGAACCTTCCATGTGGGGAGCCAGCATCGTCGGCTTTGGAGAGTATATGATGACATATGCCAACGGCAGGCAGGCGCCCTGGCCTTTGGTCGGTTTCTCGCCGCGCAAGCAAAACATCACCATTTACATCAACCCCGGCTTCGACACTTACGCAAGCCAGCTCAAAAAACTTGGCAAACACTCCACTGCAAAAGTTTGTTTGTATATCAAAAAACTGGCGGATGTGGACAAGAAAGTGCTTCAAGAGATCATCACTGACTCTGTCAAGCTGATGAAGAAACTCAACCCGTAAATGTCTCTGCAAAAAGACCCTGAAAATATCGAAGGCAAAACCCTGCAACGCTTGCTGGATATGCAAGGGAAGCGCATTCTGGAAGTGGGATGCGGCGAAGGGCGGTTGACCTGGAAGTACGCCCCCGCCTCTTCTTCCACCATCGGGTTTGATCCGGACCATTCGGCTTTACGCGTCGCCCGGGCGGATTCCCCCAACAGCCTGAACGATAAAGTCCGTTTCGTGTGCGCCAGCGCAAATCACATCCCCTTCTTCAAAGAGACCTTCGACATTGCCATCCTCGCCTGGTCGCTCTGATGAATGGAACACGAGAGCATGGTCCATGCTCTGAAAGAGATTCAGCGCATCATCAAACCGGGCGGCATTTTGATTGACCTGCGTCCTGTGGAAGAGAATTGGTTTGTGGAAGTGTTTTCTTCGACGGGGGTTCAGGTTGCGGGCAGGTTGAGCGACATGCCCATCGGGATCGCCGACGATAAAGCCGCCTTCCAAGCCATGAGCGAAGTCGAATCCCGGGGCTGGTTCACAAAAGAAAAAGAGGGCGACTTCGGCTTCTTCTATATATGGGATACCCCATCCGAGATGAAGGAGTACATTGACAAGGAATGGGAGGATTTCGAAAAGATGGACGATGAGTTATATCGAAAGGCAAGTTTGCTTTGGGCGACATCCAATGCAGACGCGCGAGTGCGCGTGCGTGTCAAAATGTGGATTGCCGCATGGGAAAAAACAAACAACCACAGCGGGTATGGCCGCCTCATCCCCGGACCTGTTGTATAACTGGCGGCGGACGGGTTCATTTACGCCATCGCCAAGTTCCACCGGCAGAGGCTGGCGCGCGGGTTATATCGAACAATACGGAACGCTCGAAGAAAATCCCGCCTCCTGGGATTCGATCCCTGCCACTTCGTATCTCTCTGACCTTTCCGGTCCCATCGAACTCCATCACGGCACGGCAGATGAGGATGTGCCAGTGGAATTTTCCATCCGGCTGGCAGAGTTGGGGCGGCAGCACGGGCAGATCGTCAATTTATATACCTACGAGGGTGACAATCACAATATCTCCAATTATTTCACCCAAGCCATGAATCAAACAATTGCGTTCTTTGATATTTATTTTGAAGTGAAATACGACCGCCGACGGCAGTCAAGCTCATTTATCAAAATGCAATATCGCAAGATTCCCGTCAAAATAGCGGGCAAGTTGTTCGGGGATGTTACCCAGCGTATCCTGCACGCGCTTGCGTGAGCCGAAACCCGGCAGGACGACGAAATCACTAACGGCTTCATGCTCCAATTTTTCGGGCTTGAGTTGGTCGTTGAGAACTTCCAAATTCCATTCCTGTTCGGGTTCGACGACGGCGAACAAGGCTTCGAGCGTTTGCAGGTAACTTTTATCGGCGCGCACAAGCAGGGGGACGTTCAAGGCTTTGGCAATGGCGAGGTTGGCTTCGAGCATTCTACGCAAAGCAATGGGAGGAACGGCCTTGGGCGGAACGATGAAAAGGACGCGCTGCATACTGTTCAACGGCAGAGACAACTTCCCCGCCACCACGGGCGTGTCTGAACCCCAGATGACTTCGTCCAACACGGAGCCGAGCACACTCTCACGGAAAGTCCGTTTGCCGCGCCAGCCCATAACAATGAGCGAGGCGTTCTCTTCATGCGCGGTGTGCAGAATTCCCTGAGCATGGGTAGCCGCCAGGCGTGGAATCAACTCGATTTCGGCTTCGGGGTCGTGCAGGTTTTCATTGACCTTTCCGAGCAACTCCTTATGCATCATCAGACTATTACCCTCACTTGGTCCTTTATCTTGAGCCACGCTCACTGCCAAAACTTTCCCTTTTGAACTGCGAGACAGCAGGCTGGCAAGCCCCACCAGGGCTTCAGAATTCCTCTCGGAAACAGGCACGAGAACCCGCCCAAAGAGTGGAGTCTGTTCATCGTCGGCAGAGGCAGTTTGAAGGTCGGGGGCGAAGCGCTGGACGATGAGGGGCGAAGTGATCGAAGTGAGGAGGATCATCAAGATGGCGGCATTGAACAGCGTAGAGTCGAACAGTCCAGTTTCCAAACCGATGACGAGGGTTGGGATGGTGACAGCGGCTTGGGCATGGGATAAGCCATAGACCGTCCAGAATTCGGCTTTGGTGTATTTATAAATTTTGGAAGTGAGCCAGGCGGCGATCAATTTGGAAACATAGGCAACTACGGTGACACCGCCCGCAACGATGATGGTTTCGGGGCTTTTGAGGAAGGTCAGCGGGTCGGTGATGAGACCGCTGTAAAGTAAAAAGACGGGAATGAAAAACGACTCGCCGATGAAGAGCACATGACCCGCCACCGGGCTGTGGCGCGGCAGCATGGAGTTGACCGCCAAACCCGCAAGGAATGCGCCGACCACTTCATGCACGCCGATGACTTCGGCAACAAAGGCGGCGACGAAGAGCGTGACAATGACAAATTGAAATTCAACGGCGCGCCCTGTGAGTTTTTGAAAGACCAGTTTGCCAAAACGCGGCAGACCAAAAATAATGGCGGCAGTGAAAAGCGCCAGTAAGATGAATAACTGGGCGAAGTAGCCAAAAGTGAGCCCGCCTTTTTGCGCCCCAAGCACCACTGCCAGAATAATGAACGCGCCAATGTCGGTGAGGACGGTTGCGCCGGTGGTGACGGCAACCGCTTCGTTGCGGGTGACGCCCAATTTGGTGAGGATGGGAAACGCAATGAGCGTATGCGAGGCGAAGGCGGAACCTAGCAGAATCATGCCGAGCCAGTCCAAGCCGAGGATGTAGCCCAGACCCATGCCCATGAGTTGCGGAAAGGTGAAGGTTATGAGACCAAACACCAACGCCCGCGCGCGGACTTTCATGAACTGGTTGATATCCACTTCGAGACCGGCGCTGAACATGAGGTAGACCAAGCCAATGGTGGAGAGAAATTGGATGCGGTCGTTATCTTCGAGGAATCCGAAGCCATGCGGACCGATCAACATGCCGCCGATGATGATGCCGATAATGCCTGGCAGTTTTAGCCGCTCGGAGATCAAGGGCGTAATGAGGATGATGGACATGACGATCAGGAAAAAGCCAACGGGTTTGGAGAAGAGTTCTTCGAGCATGAGAGTCCTTTGGGAGATTGGAGATTGGTGAGTGATGAGGTGATTTTAGTTGAGGTTGGATTTTACAGGAACAAATGATACATCCCCCAATGTTCTCAGATGCTACTTTGAAGAGTCGAATCTCTCCATCCATCGCGATGGGTCGCCCAACTCTGTGAAGCCGAATTGTTTATACAGTCCATGCGCGTCGTAGGTGAGCAGGCACCAACGCTTCAAGCCTTGTAAATCGGGATGCGCCAGCACACATTCCATCATCCATTTGCCGAGGGCTTGTCCGCGATAGTCTTCGTGGATGAAGACATCGCACAGGTAGGCAAAGACAGCACGGTCGGTCACTACACGGGCAAAACCGATCTGACGGCTTCCATCATACACGCCGAAATTGAGCGAGTGTTGAATGGACTTTTCGATCACCGCACGCGGGCGTTTATCCGCCCAGTAGGCGCGGGAGAGAAAATCACAAATCGTGTCCATGTCGAGGCGGGATGGGTCGTCTGAAATAGTGAATTGGTTTTGTTTGAATTCCATAAGGCTGGATTTTATCAGGCGGAAGGGAAATTACGGTAAACTTGGCGAAACCTTCTTTCATCTTTCTTCTTTCTTTATCTCCTACTCCCCGCTTTCCACGAAGTCTCCCATGCGCCTCACAAACCTCATCACCGCCATTGACCTGCACGCCTGCGGCGAACCGGGACGCGTCATCACCGGCGGCGCGCTCGACGTGCCCGGCAGGACAATGTTCGAGAAAATGAAATACATGGAGAAACATCTGGATGACCTGCGTCTGCGCATGTTGCGCGAGCCACGCGGATACCCCGCCCTGTGCTGCAATGTCATCATGCCGCCTACGCATCCAGATGCCGCCTCGGGCTTCATCATCATGGAACAGACCGAGTACCCGCCCATGTCTGGCACGAATACGATCTGCGTGGCGACGGCACTGCTCGAGACGGGCATGATTCCAATGGTGGAACCCATCACCAAGTTCATGCTTGAAGCGCCTGCCGGGTTGGTCGGCATCCGCGCCGAGTGCAAAGATGGCAAGGTCACACAGGTCACGTTCAGAAATGTTCCAGCGTTTGCCGTGCATCTCGACATAAATGTCGAAGTCCCCACGCTCGGCACCGTCAAAGTGGATGTGGCTTGGGGCGGCATGTTCTACGCCATCGCAGACGCTTCTCAATTCGGTTTGGGACTCACGCCAGACGAAGGCAGAGACATCACGCGCATCACCGAGATGGTCAAAACCGCCACGGCAGAGCAGTACCCGGTCACGCATCCTGAGAATCCCGAAATCACGGGTCCCACCATTGGGCAACTTTCCGCGCCACCTGTCCACCCGCAGGCGCACCGAAAAAACGTCGTCACCGTCTCCACCGGCAAAATTGACTGGAACAAACCCTCTACCTGGACAGGCGTGATAGACCGCTCGCCCTGTGGCACAGGCACCTGCGCAAAAATGGCAACGTTGTATGCGCGCGGACAACTTGGCTTGCATCAAGATTTCATCCACGAAGGGATTCTCGGCACGCTCTTCACGGGTCGGCTCATCGAAGAGACAAAGGTCGGTAATTACAACGCCGTCGTCCCGACTATTGGCGGCACGGCATGGATCACGGGCATCAATCAATTCGTGGTTGATCCCAGCGACCCATACCCGAATGGATTTACGGTCGGCGATATTTGGTAAATGGATGATGGACGGCAGACAATAGAACGTAAAATGGAGTAATTATGGAACAGCCAGTAACAAACTCAAAAACACAAAAATGGGGCGGGCTTGCATCATTTTTGCTGGCAGTTACATTTTTGGTTCCAGCGTTTATCTACCTCGTCGGGGACTTGAGAAGCGCCCTCGGTTCAATCGCCTATCACCTCGCCGATTTTCTTTACGGGCCCGTCTGGTCGGCGTGTCTTATTACAATCGTTTCCCTGCTTCGGGAAAATCTCAAAGAACATGCGCCGCGCCGAATGTCGTTGGTTTTATTAACCGCTTTCCTTTCCGTGGGGGCAATGCTGGCAGTCGCTTTCATCCGTTCAGCGAACCGTCAATATCATATCCTGCACCCCGAACTGCATCTCGAAGATTCCATTCCCGTCCTCGTCGTATGGACGACTCTTGTAACAGCATTCACATCCCTCGGCTGGCATTTCTTCGGGTGGACGCAACTCCTGATCGGCTCGACCCTGTGGACGTCCAACCGCCCGCCGCGTTTCTTGAGTCTGCTTTATATTGCGGGAGGCATCGTGTCACTCTTTGTTTACTTACTTCCAAATAGTGAAGGGCTGGCAATCTTAATCGGCATGATCGTCAGCATCTGGCAGGGCATTTTATTTTTGAAAGCAAACTAACACCATGCTCATCCTTTCCCGCAAAGACGTTGAAAAACTGCTAACACCACAGGAGCTTCTTCCCGTGCTCGAAGAAGGCTTCAAAGCCCTCAGCGCTGGCCAACTCGACGTACCTCCGCGCAACCAGGTCGGCGCGCCCAAAGGCGTGTTACTCGGCATGTATGCCTTCATGCCCGGCAAACCGTTCTCGGTCAAGCTCGTCAGCATCTTTCATGAAAGCACGCCCTCGCATCAAGCCGTCATCACCCTCTTCCATTCCGAAACCGGCGCGCCCATCGCTATGATGGACGGCGAACACATCACCGCCATGCGCACCGCCGCCGCGTCACTACTTTCCATTCAACACCTCGCCCGCAAAGATTCAAAGACTGTTGCCATCATCGGCACGGGCGTACAAGCCGAATCCCATTTAATGATGATTGGGACTCTGGTCGGCATCGAAACGGTTTGGATCGCTTCGAGAAACCTTTCCGCCGCCTCAGCCTTAGCCGCCCACGCCTCAAACGCCCACGCAGCGGATTCCATCCATCAAGCCGTTTCTCAATCTGACATTGTTTGTCTCTGCACCTCATCACCCGAACCCGTCATTAAAAAAGAATGGCTCAAGGAAGGCGCCCACATCACCTCGGTGGGATACCGTCCCCCCGGCGGCGAATTGCTGCGCGATGTCATCGAAGCCAGTCATCTGTTCGTCGAATCGAAACGCGCCTTCGAACCACCCCCCTCCGGCAGCGCCGAACTACAGGGATTGGATTCTGATTTCGGAACAGAACTTGGTGAAATACTGTTAAAACAAAAACCCGGCAGACGGTCTGCAACCGAAATGACGGTTTACAAATCCATGGGTCACGCCATGGAAGACCTCGTTGCTGCAAATTTGGTTTATCAAAAAG
>DAOTXI010000079.1:0-2117 GCA_034435475.1 Anaerolineales bacterium | reverse complement strand
AGACAAACTTCTATAACTTGACCGCTGACGGCGGGCCACGGTCTGCTGTCAGCGGTCAAAATATTTTGGAACTTGTCTAAATCTTGAACTTTACGGCTTGCTCTTTTTTCGCGTCACAAACTTCACGACCAGCCAGATGACCAGGATCGGCGGAGCGAAGATGGGCACAACCACCAGCAAAACCCAGATCAGGATGTCGATGATGACCTGGTAGGCATCCACAAGGGTTCCCCAGGCGCTTTCGACCGTTTCGCCGGGTTTCCAGGGGTCTTCAGGCATCGGCGTCGGGCTGGGAGTGGGCGTTGGCGTGGGTGGGACGTAGTCTGGCAGTTTGGGTTCGAGGTTGACCGTGATGGTGGAAAAGGAGGAACGGTCTTGAAGATAATTGATGCGCCCCTTGATCTCTTCGATCTGGCGTTCGATCTCGGAAAGTTGCTGGTTGATGAGCAGCGCTTCCTCCACTGTTTTTGCCTGATCGAGGAAGGACTTGATTCGTTCGCGAGTCGCTTCGAGGTTGACAAGCTGAGACTGCAAGTCCACGTACTGGTCGGTCACATCTTCACCGGAGGCGTTTTCATCCAGTACTTCAAGGGAAAGGTCGCGCAGGCGGTTTAACGTCCGTTCAAACGAAATGACGGGCACGCCCATGGTGATGGTGGCGTATTTGTAGTTCTTGCCGTCCAGGTGCATTTGATTCCACACCCGCGAACTAATGATGTACCCGCCCGAATCGCCCACCACCTGCGTGATGCGGGAGATGGCGACGTCCGAATCCTCGACTTGCAGGCGCATGTCGGCGTTTTTGATAATCAGGTGGGTGGTGACGGGCAGATCGTTCTCGACCCCCGTTTCATATACCGATCCCTCTTTCAGCGCGGGGTCGGAATCTTCCGCGGCTCCCTGCTCGGGTTCAGGGAGCAACTCCGCTGGCGCTTCTGTGGCGGCTGGAGCTTCTTCGGCGTAGATAAACGCTTCTTCGGTGGCGGCAGGGGCTCCGCCGCAGGCGTTCAGGACCAGTAATCCCGTAAACAGGGATGCCAGCAGCAATGTGATGCGTGGTTTCATATTTTCCTCCAAGAGAATATGGACTTTCGGCGTTATTCAAGTGACGAACATCGAGGTGGAAATGTTCCTACGTCATGAGATTCCTCCTTTCAAATAAAAAGTCCGCACAGATTCGGCGTATCTGCGCGGACCGGTGTCCATTTCATCTTACGGATTCGAGGGGTTATTTCAATAATACTGTAGTATGGATTTTCCCGGCTCTTTCATGCCTGGCGGAAAGTTTGACCTTTGCGCCTTTCTTTGCCTTGATGGTCCATTCCACTTTGAGGCGGTCGGAAGCGCCGTATCCCGGTTCGAAGATAAAGGAGGCGGGGATTTGATCCCTGCCCTGGAGTTCGCCGGGTTCTTCGCGCTCTTTGCCTGAGATCAATTTTGCGCCTTTGGGGATTTGAATCTCTGCGATCACACCGCGCGAGACTTTGCGCTCAAGAGCCTTTTTTGAGACGTAGGTTGGCAGCCAGCCGCGATTCTCCACCACGAGGCGAATGTTGTAGGTATCCGCTCCCAGCGGAGTGACGCTCACATCGCGCAGACCAAGTTCGGGCGCGATCAGAGCGTGCCAGACGATCCATTCGGGGAAGCGCTGAATTTCCCTCTCCAAAAATTCAGGCGGCACGTTCGACCACATGTGCAGGAAGTCCCAGCCGCCCAGTTCCAGTTTGCCCAATTGCGGGTGGTCGAATTCATACCAGTCTACATAACCTTTGCCGTCCAGGATGGTGTCATTCCATCGCAGGATTTTAATGTCATCTTCCACGGGGTGTTCGCGATACCAGTCAATGTACTTGGCGTCTGTAATTCCGGCTTCTTTGACAGGGTTCCAGAATTCCACCGTCCACGCGTAGATGCCGCGGTGTTCGTATGTCCACTCGTCGAATGCCCCGGTAGTGACCTGCTTTGGGTGATACCGGAATTCATGGTACATGGATATATCCGGGTAGCCGGTGATTTCTTTGCCCTTCGCGCCGATCTTTTGAAGGGTCCACAGGTCTTCGGGGATCTGTTCATCGTCGGGCTTTTCCGCCATGCCGCGCAGGAGCACGCCGCTGAAG
>DAOTXI010000078.1:0-2880 GCA_034435475.1 Anaerolineales bacterium | reverse complement strand
CCCTTCGACACGCTCAGGGCGGCGCTCCCGCCTTCATTCAACGCCTTGAGAAGCGCGTTTCGCTGCGTGAGCGCCTGCGAATAATCGCTCAGGTCCTGAGCATACGTTGGGATTGCTTGCGACAGCGCAAGGTTGAGGTGGCGGCGGCGTTCCTCCGGTCCGCCTTCGATGATCTGCGACATTTGCGGCGCGAAGATGACCGCCTTGAAATGGCCGATGACATCGTTCATCTGGCGCTTGACCCCATCCAGCAGGATTTCCTTCCGCAGGCGTTGACCGTTCGCCCCGGTCGGTTCAAGGATGAGCCGCGCTTCGAGCCGGTGTTTCATCCTGCCGATCTGATAATCTGCCACGAGACGTGTCACCGCCAGCGGATTTTTCGCCTCAAGGAAGTTGACCATCTGCCGGTCTATATTCGTTTGAAACGAAGTGAACGCTGAGAGGAAGTAGATCGCTTCGAGGACGGAGGTCTTGCCCTGCGCGTTTTGCCCCACCAACAGAACAGCCCGCCGTGGAAGTTCTGCATCCAGGCGGGTAAGACTGCGAAAGTTGGTGAGGGAGAGGTGTTTTATATGCATGGTTGCAGGTTGAAGGTTCAAGGTTGCAGGTTTAGGCTAAACTTTCAACTTTCAACCTGTAACCTGTAACTGATCAATCCAGCGGCGTTTCTTCATCCTCGCCCGGCTTCCAGACGCGGACGGCTTTATCGGTGAACAGCACTCCGTTCAAATGGTCAATCTCATGCTGGAAGATGCGCGCCATCCAGCCCTCCACCTTGTGTTTGACAGGCTTGCCGTGGCGATTGAGGGCTTTCACCTGAATTGCTTCGTGGCGTTCCACTTCGCCCACCAGACCGGGGATCGAGAGACAGCCTTCCACGCCCATCACTATTTCTTCGGAAACCTTGATGATTTCGGGGTTGATGAGCACGAATTGTTTTTTCTTCGGCGGCGGGGCATCTTCTGGCAGTTCTTCTTCCTCTTCCTCGGCGTATTCGACCACCGCCAGTTGCATGGGCAGGTTGATCTGCGGCGCGGCAAGACCCACGCCGGGCGCCTCGCGCATGGTTTCGAACATGTCGTCTATAAGGGTCTGCAAGTTCTTGTCGAAAGTTGTAACTGGTTTTGCCTTCTTCCGCAGGATCGGTTCAGGCAGGTGGATGATTTGTCGCAATGTCATTCAAGAAAATTCCTTTGATACTTAAAAGTTCGTTCCAGACCTGAAGGTTTTTAGAACCTGTCAGGTCTTTTGTATTTAAAAATCGCCGATTTGCGGCTGGTCGCCAATTTCATTTTCTCCGCCGATGCCGTCATCCCCGCCGAGCGGAAGGTCGTCCAGGTCCTGCCCTGCCGCGTTGAAGGGGTTGGTGGACTCGGTGTCAGTAGGAGCAGTGATGGGTTTGTTGAATTCGCTCATATTCTGGTGATATGCCGCGATCCAGGTCGCGAAGCGTTCACGGTCTTCTTTGCCGGCATCTTCGCCCTTTTTGGCGATACGCGCCGAACGCCTGCGGTTGATATCGGCCTGCACCGCCGCCGGGTCCATCACATCTTCGAATGCCATTTGAGTGCCGCCGACGGAGATATTTACGGTTCCGTAATTGAATAGATTCGGAATGATCCCTTCGCGGGCATAGGATGTGCTCAGGATGTTCTCGATCTGCGCCGAACGCTTCTCCTCCGAGCCGAAGGGTTTTTTATCAATGTCGAAGATCTCGTCGTTGGTCACCCTGAAGATATCGTTCTTCCAGTCTTCGAAATAATACCAAAGCCAGCCGCCGATGATAAGGAAAAATACCAGCAGGATCGCCAGAACTCCGTCAGGAGCGGGGATGCCAGCTGCGTTGATGTGAATGACCGAATCCGCCGGGTCGGGCGAGACGGCAAGGAGGTAGATCCGCCAGCCGAAAAGGTATAGGTTCAACAGGAGCAACCCAAGCGGTTTCCATGCGTGCCGGAGCAGGACGATCCAATGTTTATGGTAAGTGACCTTGCCACCATCCTCGATCCGCAATTGGAAAACATTCGATAATGCCAGCAACCACAGCGGCGCTCTCTGCACCTTTTCTTCATCCACCGGCACAACGGGCGAAAGCTCCACCTGCGGGCGTTTCGGCAAAGGCAGACCGAGTTTCTGTTTGATGGTGTCCTTCATCACGTCCATCTGACTGCGGGTGGTGATGGCTTTGGTGCGCTCCCAATATTCGCGGATCATGTCCGCTGCCTGTGTGGGATGGTCCACATGGTCGAATTCGAGCTTTCCGACGAAGGTGCGGACGATGACATTGCCATATTTGAGGATGCGCCCCAACTGGTCTGTTTCGACACCCACCGAAAGGATGGTCCCGAGCGGCGCTTCCTCGCGGCTGTCGTGCAGGAAGAGGACCTTCTCCAGCCAGATTACGCGCTGGTTGGTGACGATGTAATAGTCGTTGCTCCAGTCAATGGCGCGCCAAATGCCCCAGAAGAATACGCCGAGAGCAATTGCCCATCCCAGCGCCTGCGGAATGGCGGAACTGAGGAAGACACCCACCCCAACCAGAGTCAGCGCGCCGAGCATCGAAAAGACTGGCGCCAGCAAAGCCTGCAACAACCGTATCCTATGCCGCCGGGCGATGAAATAGATGACCTCATTCTTGCCCAGCCATTTGAACTTGATTGCGCGCGCCAATTTGCGGCTTTTGATCGAAACTTGAAAGTTCGGTTTAAGGATTTCGTATTTGGCTAACAGGGCGTCGAAATGGGGGAGCGAAAGAAAAAACAGAATGCTCCCATCCACAGCCGTCACCGTGGCGGAACGGTCGCGATTTTCGAACAGGGCTTCTTCGCCGAAATAATCTCCGCCATAGAGGACGCCAATCTGCCGTTCCCCTTTTTCGCT
>DAOTXI010000077.1:0-11701 GCA_034435475.1 Anaerolineales bacterium | reverse complement strand
GCGTTCCGCGAAGCCACCTCGGGCAGACCCGCCCCTGTGCATCTCGATTTCATCGGACGGGAAGCGCGGGAACTCGAAGCCGCGGACGGATTCCCCCCCGTCAGCGTGGACGAACGCTACAGGCATTTTCCTGCCCATCGTCCCGCGCCGCTTCTTTCTGACCTTGAGCCTGCCTGCCGTTTAATCGAGTCTTCCCAACGCCCAATCATTGTCGCAGGCGGAGGCGCGCGCATTTCTGGCGCGGCACACGAAGTGATTGCGCTCGCGGAAAAATGCAACATCCCCGTCGCCACGTCGGTGGACGGCAAAGGCATGATCCCAGAAAATCATCCGTTGAGCGTGGGCGTCGTTGGCTCGTACTCGGCATGGTGCGCGAACAAAGCCGTCTACGAAGCAGACCTGGTCATCTACATCGGCTCCAGCGTCGGCGACCAGACCGCGCACAATTGGAAAGTCCCCGCGCAAGGCACGCGCATTATCCAAATTGACATTGACCCCTCCGAACTTGGGCGCAGTTATCCCAACACGCTCGGCATTCACGGCGACGCGAAAGTGACTCTGCAAATGCTCATCGGGCAACTCAAAGACAGCAAGGGCAGCGCGGAATGGCTCCAGCGGACGCGAACGCTCGTGGACGAGTGGCAGGCTGAGGTGAGTCCGAAGCGAGAGTCGGGGGAGAGTCCCATCCGCCCCGAAAGAATCTGCAAAGAGTTGACCGACATCCTACCCGCTGACACGATCATGGTCACGGATACGGGCTACTCCGCGATTTGGGCAGCGACCATGCTGCACATCACCCAACCGACACAGACATTCATCCGCGCCGCGGGTTCGCTCGGTTGGGGATTCCCCGCGTCGTTGGGCGCGAAATGCGCCGCGCCGAATCGTCCCGTCTTCTGCTTTACGGGCGACGGCGGCTTTTGGTATCACTTCGCCGAACTCGAAACCGCGCGGCGACATCACATCAACACCGTGACGGTGGTCAACAACAACAACGGATTCAGCCAGGGCATTGACGACGTGCGAAAAATGTACGCGGGACGTTCGGGCAACGAGCGCGAGTTATACGCCTTTGAAGAAGTGAGTTTCGCGCAGATCGCCAAAGACATGGGCTGTTTCGGCATCCGCGTCGAAAAAGCCGAAGACATCCGCCCTGCGCTGGAACAAGCCATGAACGCGGACGCCCCCGCCGTCGTCGAAGTGATGACCGATTTCTCGGCACGCGTTCCCCCGCCGTGGGCACCGTAATTCATCAAACGAGTAGTCGGCGTTCTCTAACGCCGACTGGCGCGTAAGAGAACGCGCCCTACGCAATAAGGAGAATATATGACCCAACCCATCATCGGATTTATCGGACTCGGAATCATGGGACGCCCCATGGCGGGACATCTCATCAACGCGGGCTATTCGCTCATCGTGCGTGACGTGAATCAAAGCGCAGTGGATGAACTGGTCGCCAAAGGCGCGAAAGCGGTGGCTTCGGCGAAGGAGGTTGCCGCGCAGAGCGATGTCATCATCACCATGCTGCCTGACTCGCCCGATGTCGAATCGGTTGCGCTGGGCGAAAACGGAATCATCGAAGGCGCGGCGGCGGGAAAAATTCACATTGACATGAGCAGCATCGCGCCCGCCAGCGCGGTCAAAGTGGCGCAGGCGCTCAGTGAAAAAGGAATGCGCTGTCTTGACGCGCCCGTCAGCGGCGGGCAGGTGGGGGCGCAGAATGCCGCGCTCTCCATCATGGTCGGCGGCGAGAAAAGTCTGCTCGATGAAGTCATGCCCATCTTTCAGGCGATGGGAAAGACCATCACCCACTGCGGTGCGAACGGCGCGGGGCAGATTGTCAAAGCCTGCAACCAGATTCAGGTGGCGTTGAACATCGCGGGGATGTGTGAAGCCTTCGTGCTTGGCGCGAAAGCGGGCGTTGACCCTGCCGTCATCCTGCAAGTGTTGAGCGGCGGCTACGCTCAAAACCGCGTGATGGATGTGCGCGGACCGAAAGTCATTCACGGCGATTTCCAGCCCGGGTTCAAGAGCCGCTTCCACTTCAAAGACCTCAACATCATCTTGCGGACAGGCGAAGATTACGAAGTGGAATTGCCCGTCACCACCACCATCCACAAGTTGTTTGCTGAATTGCTCGACTCGGGCGGTGGCGAACTCGATCATACGGGTCTCATCACCGTGCTGGAACGCATGGCAAAGCATGAGGCGCGGACACGCGCGTAGCGGACGTTCTCTAACGTCCGCTTGCGACAAGCCTGATGGACAGAATCCGCTCAAAGTCACGCGTGAAGCGGCGCTGGAGCGTAAAGAAAGGAGCATGAGCAGAAAAATATTTTCGCCAAGGAAAATCCTGTCGGTCAAATCCATTTCCAAAAAAGAAGGAGAAAAGAGATGTCTGAAACAACCGCTCCAAAAATTACGGTCAACTGGAAGTACACCATCATCTTCGGGTTATGGGCGGCTTCCTGGTTCGTCATCTGGGGAACATACAACTCCTACGTGCCCGTCATCCTGCAATCGGGCAATCCTGAGTACAACGTGCTGGGCGCGTCGAAGGCGGTGGGCTTCGGGTTGGGCGCATTCGTCACGGGCTTGATCATGTCTTTTGATAACCTGAGCATTGTGCTGTTGCAGCCCATCTTCGGCAACATAAGCGACCGCGCCAAGAGCCGCAAACGCATGGTAATCATCGGCGGTTTGCTGGCGGCGTTGTGTTACCTTGCCCTGCCGTTCGGCTTTATGGGCATTCCCGCCGAGCAGAGCGGAGACCTCTCGGCGCTGATCCCGTTCTTGCTCATCACGATTGTCGCCGCGTCCGCGATGGTGATGAGTTGGAGCGTTGCCCTGCCCGCGGAAAACGGCTTGAAGTTCACGCTGGTTCCTTCGGGCGCGCGCACACGCATGTGGAGCATCGTGACGTTCTTCGGCGGCATTGCCTTCGTCGCCACGTTCATGACCAGCAATATGTTGTATAGCATTCATCCTGGTCTGCCTTTCTGGGTGGGCGGCGGATTCCTTTTGCTGGTGGTGATTCTCTATGCACTCTTCATCAAGGAACCTGAAAACACGGTAGTGGAGCGCGGCGAAGAAGATGAACCGCGCGGACTGGCGGCGTTGGTGAGCGGATTGAAGCAATATCCGAAAGAGGATCTGGCAACGTTGTTGACGATCTCTTTCATTAAATTCCTGACCATCTTCGGCGTGGCGGCGTTGGAAACTTTCGGCGTGTCGTACATCATCAACGAACTGGGCGTACCTGAAGACCAGGGTGCGATGAATGTTGCCATTTACTTTGTAGGCTATCTCATCGCGGCGATCCCCGCAGGCTTCCTCGCCAACCGCATCGGACGCAAGAACATGCTGCGCATCGCTCTGGTCATCTTCATGGTGATGGCGGCGGTGCAGTTCATCTTGAATAGCATGGCGCTCCTGCTCGTGGTCTTGATCGCGCTGGGCGTCGCTAACGGCATCACCGACGTGATGATCCTGCCGATGGCAACGGAAATGGCTCCCTCCAAGAAGGTGATGGGCGTGACCATCGGCACGGCGGCGGCGATTACATCTCTCGCGTCGGTCATCTCCGTCCCGTTCTGGGGTGCGGTCATCCAATCCCTGGGCAACGACTTCCGCATCATCTTCATCGCGCTCATCGTGGGACCTCTGCTCGCCTTCCTGCTCACCTTCCGCTTGAAAGGTAACGCGGGCGAAGCCAAGCCTGTCACGGTTGAAGAGACGAAGTGGTAGTTTGAAAGAACGCCTGAACACAAAGGACACCGAGATCACAAAAAATTATCTGACGCTATAGAGCATCTCCTACGCGATGGCGTAGTGAACGTTCTCTAACGTTCACTCGTGTACTTTGTGTCCTTTGTGTTTGAAAGGTTTTTCTTTCCCCAAAGGAGCAGACAATGACGAACACAGTCATTGACGAAATTACCGCCCGTTACCTTGCCGCGCATCCAAAATCGAAAACGCATTTTGAAGAAGGGCGCAAATATGTCCCTGGCGGTGTGACGCGCATCACGACATTTTTTGCGCCGTATCCCATGTATATGGATCACGGCGCGGGCGCGTATTTATTCGATTGCGACGGCAACCGCTACATTGACTTTCTCGGCAACTACACCGCCCTCGTTCACGGACACGCGCACCCAGCCATCGTCCAAGCCATCGCGGAGCAAATCCCCAAAGGGACGATCTACGGCGCGGCATCGCCGCTTCAATACGAATTGGCGAAATTGATTCAGAGCCGCGTGCCAAGCGTCGAGTTGCTCAACTTCACCAGTTCAGGCACCGAAGCGACGATGATGACAATGCGCCTCGCCCGCGCGGCGACGGGGAAGAACGTCATCGTCAAAATGGACGGCGGCTATCACGGCTCGAACGATTACGGGCTGGTGAATCTCAACGGCGCGGAAAAAGCCGCCCTGCCTGGAATCCCGCCTGGGGTCGTGGATAGCATGATGGTCGTTCCGTTCAACGACATCGAAGCCGTCGAAGAATTGATCGAAGCGCGCAAAGATGAAATCGCGGCGGTCATGCTCGAACCGTTGTTGGGCAACGGCGGCGGAGTGTTGCCGCGCCCTGGATATTTACAAGCCCTGCGCGAGTTGACCGACCGACACGACATCCTGCTCATCTTCGACGAGATCGTCACGCTCCGACTCGCCGTGGGCGGATACCAGGGCATGAGTGGAGTCATCCCCGATATCACCACGATGGGCAAGATCATCGGCGGCGGGATGGGGATCGGCGCGTTCGGCGGACGCAAATCGCTGATGGATCGCTTCGATCCCGCCAACCCGAAACTGCTCTACCACACTGGCACGTTCTACGCCCAGGAGATCAGCATGGCGGCAGGCATCGCGTCGCTGCAAAATCTCGACCAGCCCGCCATTGACCGCATCAACGCGCTCGGCGAAACACTGCGCGGCGGATTCAATAGAGCCTTTGCGAAACACGGCATCAAAGGTCAGGCGATGGGCATCGGCTCGCTGGCGATGGTGCATTGGACTCAGGACAAGCTCAACGCCGTCACCGACGCGCAAGCCGCGCTCAAAATGGCGGGAGCCTTGCCGCGCCTTCTTCATCTCGAAATGATCAACCGCGGAATCTACTCCGCGCCGCGCGGCATGTTCTGCATTTCCACGCCGATGACCGAAGCCGACGTGGACGAAGCCATCCGCGCTTTCGATTCCACGCTGGCGGCGCTCAAACCGTACATCGCGGAGAACGCCGCGCATTTGTTGTAGCGCAAAATTCATTTTGCGACTCATGGAACGCGTATTTGGCGGTCTCTGCCGCCAGTTGCGCTAGAGAGCGCAAAATACGCATTACGAAGGAGAACCCATGCTTCGATTCACAGCCAACCTTGGTCTTTTATTCGCCAACGTCCCCCTCCCCCAGCGCATCCTCAACGCCGCCGAAATGGGATTCCGCGTAGTGGAGATTTGGACTCCCTATCTCGACCCGCTGGAAGAGATTCTCAAAGCAAAAGAAAGCGCTGGCGTCGAGATCGTCCAATTCAACATGGATCGCATTGACCTGAAAGCGGGCGAGCGCGGAAATTTATCCCTGCCTGAAAACCAATCCCGCTTCCGCGCCGACCTGGAACTGGCAATTCAGGTCGCGCAAAAACTCGGCGCGCAGCGCTTCAACGCGCTGATCGGCAACATCTCGGAAACAGCCACGCGCGAAGAACAAATCAACTGCATGAAGGAAAACCTGCGTTGGGCGCAGCCGCTTTTGGAGGCGGCAAATCTGACTCTCGTCACCGAGCCTGCCTGTTTGCAGTTGAACCCACGTTACTTCATGCCGCGTCCGTCCGATGTCTTCGGCTTGATCCGTGAGTTGAACCTGCCGAACGTCAAAGTGCAATATGACCTGTTCCACGCGCAGATGGCGGAAGGCAACCTCACCCTGGCCATCAAGGACAATCTCGCGTGGATTGCCAACATCCAGGTTGCGGACGCCCCAGGCAGGAATCAGCCTGGGACAGGCGAGATCAACTATCGGCGCGTGTTGGAAGCGGTCGAGTCGTTTGACTACAAAGGTCGCGTCGCGCTGGAGTTCATCCCCGCGGGCGCAATGGAAGACGCGCTCGCCTGGCTTCCGCGCGAATGCCGTGTGGAATGTGAGTCGAGTGCGCTGAAGTTGTAATTCCTTTTTTAAACATAAAGGACTCAAAGGTCACGAAGGTTTGATGCGTGGCGCAACATGACGATTTTTCTAGACCGCGATTCGTGAAAGTCTTAAGCGAAAAACACCACCATCACTCAACCCAACTTTGTGTACGTTGTGTCCTTCGTGTTTAATCTTTTCACATTGGAGGAGCCATGAAAGACAAAATCGTAATCACCGCCGCGTTGACAGGAGGCGCAACGCGCAAGGAGCAGAATCCCGCCGTGCCGTACACCACCGAAGAATTCGTCGCGGAGGCGAAGCGCTGCGAAGAAGCGGGCGCGGCAATCGTCCACATTCACTTCCGCGACCCGAAGACAGGCTACCAGACGTTTAACCCTGCCATCATGAAAGAAGTGACCGAAGCCATCCAGCAGGAGACGAAGGTAATTTTAAATCTCACCACGGGCGGCTTGGGACCTGGCACCGACCTTGAGTCGCGCAAGCAGACCGTGATCCACATGTCGCCAGAGATGTGTTCGCTCAACCCAGGCACCACCAATTTCTGTTTCGCCAATTTCAAGGACGGCTCGATCATCTACGACTTCACTTACGAAAATCCGTTCAAAGCCACGCTTGAGTTTGGGCAGATCATGAAAGAGAAAGGCATCAAGCCCGAACTCGAATGTTTCGATATCGCGCACGTCCATAACGTGGACTTCTTCCAGAAATATCACAACCTGCTGGTTGAACCGATTCACCTCTCGTTCGTCTTCGGCGTGCTGGGTTCGATTCGTTTCGACGCCGACACGCTGGCGAGTTTCATCCACGCGATTCCGAAAGACGCGACATGGCAGGGTATCGGCGTGGGACCCGCCTGCTTCCCCGTCGCGATGGCGTCCGCCGCGCTGGGCGGTCACATCCGTGTGGGATTGGAAGATAACATCTACATCAACCCTGCCACGCGCGAACTATCCAAAGGCAGTTGGGATCAGGTCGAGAAGGCGGTACAAATCGGTCGCCTGGTGGGGCGCGAACCCGCCACGCCCGATGAAGCCCGCCAGATTTACAACTTCCCAAAGAAGGCATGACATGAGCGAAGCGGTCATCACCAACCAGCGCGGCGCGATCTTCGAGATCATTCTTAACCGCCCCGACAAACGCAACGCCTTCAACCGCGCCATGCTCGACGGCATCGCCGACGCGGTCAAAGCCGCCAACCGCGCCTCGGGCGCGCGCGTCGTCTTCGTGCGCGGCGAAGGCAAAACCTTTTGCGCGGGTCTCGACGCCACGCTCCTCACCACCCTCGACCAGACCTACGGCGAGCATTGGCGCGACCGCGCCCAAACCATCGTCGCCGAAGCGCAAGCCCCATTCACGCAACTGGAGCGCCTCGAACTCCCGACCATCGCGCTGATTCACGGTCACTGTTTGGGACTCGCGCTCGAACTCGCCCTCGCCTGCGACATGCGGATCGCGGCGGAAGGGACGTTGATGGGACTCCCCGAATCGCGCCTCGGACTCATCCCCGACCTGGGAGGCACCACCCGCCTCACGCGGACCGTTGGAGTGGCGCGCGCGAAGGAACTTATTTTTACGGGACGCGTTTTCGACGCCGCCCTCGCCGAACGCTGGGGCTTGGTGAATTACGTTGTGCCTGCCGACCAACTGGCAGTCAAAGCCGAAGAACTCGCAACAGAATTGAGTCAGGCGGGTCAACTCGCCATCGGCGCGGCAAAGCGCGTCATTGACGGACTCGCCGATATAGATCGCGGTCTCATCATGGAAGCGATGATGCAGGCGCAATTGATGAAGACAGAAGACTTCGCCAAACGCCTCGATGTCTTCGCCAACCGCGATGTAAAATCACTGAGCAACCTGCCGCGTTAATTCTTAACCACAAAGGACACGAAGTTCACAAAGGAAAAATTGTCCACCCCATGCAACTCAGGGCAGTCCATGTAGTAACGACTCTGCGTAGCGCCCTGTAAGGGTTAGTCGTACTCTGCGATGAAACCGCCACTACATGGCAACGAATCTATTGACGGAACACGAAACACGCTACACGTCTCCCTCTCATTTAAACCACCTTCGTGTCCCTTTGTGTCCTTCGTATTTAAACGGTTTTACAGGAGAAACCCCATGCGCCTCGGAATCATGCTCGGCTATCCATCCAAACGAATGACCGCGCCGCTCGAACTCGTCCAGGAGGCGGATCGCCTCGGCGTGTGGGCGGTGTGGACGGCGGAATCCTACGGCTCAGACGCGGTCTCGCCGCTGGCGTGGGTGGGCTCGCACACCGAAAAAATCAAACTCGGCACGGCGGTCATGCAAATCCCTGGGCGCACTCCCGCCAATACCGCCATGACGGCGATGAGTCTCAACCAATTATCGAACGGACGGTTTTTGTTGGGGCTGGGGCTTTCGGGACCTCAAGTGGCGGAAGGCTGGCACGGACAAGGCTACGCCAAACCGCTGGCGCGCACGCGCGAATACGTGAGCATTGTCCGCGCAATCTGCAAACGCGAGCAGCCTGTTGTCCATCAGGGTGACGTGTATCAAATCCCCTACAGCGGCGCGGATGCCACGGGTCTCGGCAAACCGCTCAAAAGTATTCTCGACGCGGAGCCAAATATTCCCATCTATCTCGCCGCGATTGGTCCAAAGAATATCGAAGTCGCAGCGGAGATCGCGGAGGGCTGGCTGCCCATCTTCTTCTCGCCCGAAAAATACGGCAAGGTCTTTCGTCCGCACGTGGAGGCGGGGCTGGCGAAGGCGGGCAAGACCGAGTTCGACATCGCGCCCACCGTGCCGATTGTCATCCACGACGATTTGAATTTCTGCTACAACGCGCTGCGCCCCACACTGGCGTTGTACATCGGCGGTATGGGCGCGAAGGGAAAGAATTTCTACAACGACCTGGCGCGGCGTTACGGCTACGAAGCCGAAGCGGAGGAGATTCAAGATTTGTATCTGGCGGGCAAAAAAGAGGAAGCGATGGCAAAACTGCCCGCGTCGTTGATTGATGAGGTGGCGCTGGTTGGTTCTGCGGCGCGCATCAAAGAGCGGCTCTCGCTATGGAAGGACAGCCCCGTAACGACCATGAATCTTGGCGTCAGCGACCTCCGCGCGTTACGCACGGTGATGGAGATGATGTGAACCTGAAACAGATTCGCAAGATAGCGATGATCGGCGCGGGGACGATGGGCGCGGGCATCGGCCTGTGCTTTGCGCGCGCGGGCTGCGAAGTGACATTATTCAGCAAGACCCGCGCAGGGTTGGAACGCGCCGCGCGTCACGTCCAGCGCAGTCTCGATTTGCTCGTGGAAGAGGGCAGTTTGTCGGCGGAGTTGGCAGACGCGGCGCGGAAACGAATCCGCTGCGTCACGCAATTGAAGCGGGCGTTGAGCGGCGCGCAATTCGTCATCGAATCTGTGCCTGAGCAGTTGAAGTTGAAGCAGGATTTGTTCCGCAAAATGGAAAATTACTGCGCGCCCGATTCAATTCTCGCCACCAACACATCGGGCTTGAGCATCACCGCCATTGCTTCAACCTGTGTTCATCCTGAGCGCGTCATCGGCTTGCATTGGGCGAACCCCGCCGAGTTCGTCCCGCTGGTGGAGGTCATCCCTGGCAGGAAGACCTCCAAAAAAGTGACGGACGCGACCTGCAAGATTTCCGAAAAGGCGGGGAAAATGCCCGTCGTCATCCGCAAGGAGATCGCGGGTTTTGCCAGCAACCGCCTGCAATTCGCTGTCCTGCGTGAGGAGTTGAATCTTGTCGCGGAGGGCGTGGTCAGCCCGCAGGATGTGGATCGCGTGCTGAAAGGCGGGGTCGGATTCCGCTACCCCTGGCTGGGCGCGCTGGAGACCGCCGACCTGGGCGGCTTGGACGTTTTCCACGCCATCGCTTCGTATCTCTTCAAAGAGTTGAGCAACGCCGACGCGCCGCCGTCCTTTTTCACCGAAATCGTCCAAAGCGGCAGACTCGGAATCAAAACAGGCGCGGGGTTCTATGAATATGAAAAAAATGCGCGCGAAGAAATCTTGAATGCGCGTGACCGATTCTTTGTGCGGCAGTTGAGGACGATGGAAGAGATAAAGACAACAGACAATAGACAATAGACGTTGGTCGGCGGTCTATCGTCCGCGGTCAGTAAGGAGTTCTATGATTACAACCATTCTTGCAGTTGTTGGTTCGGCTTTGGGAATCGTGATTCTCGCGGGGTTGTTGTTCGCGGCGTATCGAATCCTTGCGCCGCGGCGCACGCCTGCCATTCGCGGGAAAAATTCCATCGCGGAGTTGATCGGTGTTCCCATCAACGGCATCAAGCAATGGCTGTTGATTCGCGGAGTGGATAAAAGCAACCCCGTTCTCCTGTTTTTGCATGGCGGACCTGGCACGGCGCAGATTGCCATCATGCGAAATTACCAGAAGGAATTGGAAAAGCATTTTATCGTGGCGCAATGGGATCAGCGCGGAGCAGGGCTTTCGGGCATGGAGCCTGTCCCCGCTGAGACTTACAACAAGGAGCAGTTCATTGCCGACGGTCTCGAAGTGACGCGCTACCTGCGCGAACGCTTCAAACAGGACAAAATTTTTCTCGTCGGTCATTCGTGGGGCAGCGGATTGGGTTACATGATTGCGGTTCGACATCCCGAATACTATCGCGCCTTCGCGGGGTTGGGACAAATGTCGAAAGATGTGGAAAAACTCGCGTACGCCGAGACGCTCAAAGTGGCGCGTGAGGCGAATAATCCAGAAGCGATTAAAGAGTTGACAGAGTTGGGCGCGCCGCCATACACAAAAATCCCCGCGGCAAAAGGCGCGTTGCACAAAGCCGAAGAAGGCAACACCGCGCTGGCAGGGATGCTGGTGCGCTTCAAATGGAGCGAGGCATTGGGCGGCGATGCCAAATACATCAAAATCGCCAACGTGATCGCGAAGGAACTTTTCCTTTCCACAGAGTATAGGCTGGGCGATGTGTTCGGCTGGTTGAGAAACAAAGGGCGCTCCATCAACTTGATGTACGAGAGTTGCAACCAGAACATCAATTTGTATCAGGAAGGCACAGAGTTCAAAATTCCCGTTTTCTTTTTGCTCGGCAAATATGACCTTCTCACCGTCCCTTCGGGCGCGGCGGCGTTGATGGACGCTATCTCCGCGCCCCGCAAGGAAATCGTCTGGTTCGATGCGGGTCACGAGATTCAATGGGAGAGGGCGGAGGAATACCAGAAGGTGTTGATTGAGTGTTTCAAAGGGGTGTGACCTGGTGTATGTTCACAACTCCAATCGGATTTGTCCGGCGGAGTAAGAGTTTGGATTTACGCAAAATCATTCGTACTTCGGCAATTGACCGCCGATGGCAGACCGCGGTCTGCCGTCGGCGGTCAGATTTTGGGAGTTTTGCGTAAGTCCTGAGAGTGTAAGGTCATCAGACTGCAACTATGTATTCACAAAGAAGAAACATTGAAGGAACTGCCCTCACAGCATTCCATACTTGACTTATGTTATCCATGTAGTCGGTGTTAGAGAGTGTCTGAAAATTCCTACTGAGGTCACCCTGCGAAGCATAAGC
>DAOTXI010000076.1:0-2580 GCA_034435475.1 Anaerolineales bacterium | reverse complement strand
ATCAGGCGGTACATGCGTTTGACGGAGACATCCATTTGTTTGTAACGCGCCCAGAGCATACCGCCGAAGGTGGTGAGATCGCCCATGCTTTGCAGAAGATAAACAAAGAGCGAGAAGTCGCCGAGGGTGAAATTGCCCGCGCGCATGGACTGACCGACGAGGATGAGAATGACACCTGTGCCCAGCGTGGATGTGTTGCGATAGAGCGAGCCGAGCACTTCATCGAAAAGTTTTTCGCGGACGGTTAACTTGCGGCGCTCATCGTTGATGCTGTGAAAGTGGTTGATGATGTTCTTTTCGGCGGTGGCGATCTTCACGGCTTGCACGGCGCCAAAGAATTCACCGATAAACCCCGTCACTTTGCCCGCGGCCTGACGCGACGCGCGGCGATAATGTTCGATGCGCCCCGTGGCGATGTTGGCAACGATGCCGACGATGACCAGCGGAATCAGCGCCATCACTGTAACGGATGGGCTGATCTGCGTCATCAGGTAGATCGAATAGGCGATGATAGAAAGCCCAACCATCACGTCGTTGACGAGGATGACGAAGAGCGGCAATTCCTGCACGTCATTTTTGAAACGGCTTACGGCTTCACCGGCTGAGTCGGGCAGTTGCGATGCGCCGGGGCGTTTGAGAATGTGTGTGAGCAAATTCTTGCGCAGGAGCGTGCCGATGTCTGCGAAGAGGGGGACATCGGCATAGTAGAAGCCGTAACTGGCAAGCACACGTCCGAGCCAGGTGGCGACGAGAAAGGCGACGACTGCCCAGATGCCAAAGGTCAGTTGCGCTGCGCCGGTCAGATAGTCGAAGAAGGCTTTGATGATGAGCGCGGGCGCGACCTGCCAGCAAAAGCGAATGAGCGCGACACTGACGAGGTCAACGATCCACAGCCAGGGGCGAAAGCGGATGAGTTCAAGCATAACTTTCCACGCGGGTAAGGCGGGGATGTTGAGGTCTTTTGGGTTGAGGGTTGTTTCGGTCATCGTTAAAAATCCTTAAACACGAAGGGCACAAAGTACACAAAGGTAAAGGCTTGGCAAAGGTTTTCCTTAGTGACCTTTGTGCCCTTTGTGGTTAATATTTTTATGCCAGCACTTCTTCCATGCCGGTTTGCAGCAATTGATAAAACCTTGCATTCGGGTTCGCTGCCAGTTCTTTGCGATTGCCGTATTCAAGCACGGAGCCGTTATCGAGAATGAGCACATCGTCGGCGCGGTGTAAAGTATCGAGCCTGTGCGCGATGATGATGGCGGTGCGTCCTTTCAGCAGTTTGTCTATCGCGTGTTCGAGTTTTTGCTCAGTGGCAGGGTCAAGCCGGGATGAGGCTTCATCGAGGATGACCAGACCGGGATTCCGCAGGAAGACTCGCGTGAACGCCAGCAATTGCGCCTCACCCGCGGACAATGATCTTGATCCTGTTTCCAGTTGAGTGTCCAGACCGTTGGGCAGGGTTCGGAACCAGTCGCCCAGTTCGAGGTCTTCGAGCGTGGCGATGATCTTGTCATCGGGTATTGAACGGTCGAAGAAGGTCAGGTTCTCGCGGATGGATGCGCGGAAGAGTTGCACGTCTTGAGTCACGATGGCAATGTTCTGTCGCAGTGAATTGAGTTGAATATTGTGCAAGTCTTCGCCGTTGACCTTGATACTGCCTTCATTGACGGAGTACAGGTTGAAGATCAACCGTCCGAGGGTGGTCTTTCCGCTTCCAGTGCGACCCAGCAACCCCAAAACAGAAGCAGGCTTGAGGTAAAGAGAGAGGCGTTTGATGACCGAGTCGTCGCCGTTGTAGGAGAAGGTCACATCCTTGAATTCCAATGCGAGCGGATGCGAGTCGATCACTTTGCCGGTTTCATTTTTGGCTTCAGGTTGGAATTGCTTGAATTCGGTTAAGCGTTCCACACACGCGCCGATGGTCTGGAAACTTTCGATCTCATGCGTCATCGCCCAGAACGGTTCTTCGAGCAGGTTGAGATAATGGACGAAGAGATAGACCGTGCCGATGGTGACGATGCCCGCGGTGAAGAGCCAGTATCCGCTCGTGATGGCGAGCAGGGTGCCGAGTGTGAGCGCCAAGCCCATCGCGTTTTCGATGATCCAACGTTTGAAGTGCGCGCGGCGGTTGTGCTTGAGAATCTCGGCTTGATGACGGAAGAGTTCATGGATGGAGAATCCGACTGCGCCGCTGGAACGGATGTCTTCTGTGCCTGCCAGTTGTTCTTCGATGAAACCGTACATTTGACCTTCGGCTTCGCGCCTTGCTTTTTGGTGCGGCACAGCAATATCTTTGAGCCTGCCGAGGATGCCGATGGTCAGCGCGGAGTAAACTGCGAATGCCAAACCCACACGCCAATCTTCGATGGCAAGGGTGACGAGGATGCCGATGAGCAGAAGCCCGTTCGCGATGAGGTTGAGCGCGAATTGCGAGAAGAAGGTTGCCAGTTCGGTCACGTCGCCGTCGATGCGCTCGATGAGTTCGCCAGGCGTGTGGTCGTTGTGGAATTTCATGTCCAGATAAAGGGCGTGCTCCGCCAGTTCGGCGCGCAGGTCGTTGGTGGCTGTCCACGCGACGTTTTCGCC
>DAOTXI010000075.1:0-5090 GCA_034435475.1 Anaerolineales bacterium | reverse complement strand
GTTGTATCGTGACCTTCATCGATGGGGAAGTGCAGGGGTATCAAATGACAAGCGGTTGATTTCTGGTAGTACCGACTTAAGTCGGTACTACGGAAACAGGAAAGGAGGATTGCTATTCGTAGTACATGCTTTTTGTTCTGGAGCAAGTTGATCTGATCGTTTTCGTTTTCCAATACAAAGGAGAAGAAATGGCTGCAACAGCAAAACCAGAAGTCTTTAGTCGAAAAGCCTCGGGGCTTGTGCGTGTGATGTCCCCGGCTTCTGCCTTCGTCTATAACATTTTGACGATGGGTTTGATCTTCCCGTGGACGTATCTGTGGGCGCCCGGCGCGCTCCCCGGCGGGAAGTTGGTGTGGGGGATATTGCTCGCAATGGTGATTGAAATTCCGATTGCGCTCGTTTATGTGTGGCTTTCCACGGCTCTCCCGCGCTCCGGCGGCGATTACGTCTTCCAGAGCCGCGTGTTCGGGGGCGGTGTTGCGTTCACGGTCGTGATGTCCGGTTATGTGATCTGGATTCTCCAGTGGGTGGCGCTTTCAGGATGGTTACTCTCGTATCTTGGATTTGCGCCGCTCTTCCTCGGGCTTGGCGCTTTCATGGGCAGCGCTGCGATGACCAATCTCGGTCTATGGTTCACTGGCTCGACCGGCATCATCATCACCAGCATCCTTAATGCCTTTGTTGCCGCATTGATCCTCATCAGCGGTTTCAAGAATTATGTCCGCTTCCAAACCGTGATGATTGCCGGCACGATTCTCGCGTTCGTCACCATGCTTGTCGTTTTATTCACAGGAAACCCGGTTTCCTCCGCGGCAAAACTGGATGCGTTTGCGCTTGCCATCAGCGGCGTGGAGAATTTCGTTCAGACTGCCAGGGAGGCCACCGTTGCGGCGGGCATTGATTTGAACCCGCCTTTCAGCATGATCGCGACCCTGCTCGTGGCGCCCATCGCGTGGACGTCCCTGCAATGGGCGACCTACTCCGCCCAGCAGAACGGCGAGATCAAGAACGCCCGCTCCTTCAAAGACCAGATGTTCATCATCGTCGGTTCATTGATCTTCACCGGCATTTTGCTCGCCATCCTTGCCGCGGCGATCGAGAAAGCGGTCGGTACAGAGTTCCTTTATATTGCCGGCGCAGGATATTGGTCGTTGATCGGCGAAGCCACGATCTCCGGTTTCTGGTTGTGGCCCAACATCATCGCTGTGGCGCTTTCCGCCAGCCCGCTGGTGGTCGTTATCATTGGTGTCGGCTACATCCTCAACTCGCACCAGATCGTGCATAACTGCTACATAGGCATGACCCGCGTCATTGTCGCCATGTCGCTCGACCGCCTGCTGCCTGAATGGGTCAGCAAAGTGGATGATAAGCGCCATACGCCCGCCAATGCGCATTGGGCGTACTTCATTGCCAGCATCCCGGTCATTTTGCTTTATAACCTGTATCCCGGCTGGGTGGGGTTGACCCTCGGCGTGACCTTCGCCTGTGGTTATGTCTTCGTCATTACCTGTTTGGCGGGTGCGTTGCTTCCGTATCGCGCAAAGGATGTCTACGAATCCTCACCCGGCGCGGCGTACAAAGTTGGCGGTATTCCGCTTGTGACAGTATTGGGCGTGCTTGGCTTCATCCTCGGCACGGTCTTCCTGTTGATGTTCATGTTCGATCCGCGCCTGGGTCTCACCAGCCCGCTGGCATATCAGATCGTGTTCGGCGTGCTGGCGGTTTCGGCGATCTGGTATTTTATTTCGAAGAGTACGCAGAAATCCAAGGGTATCGATGTGGATTATGCGTTCAAGGAGATCCCGCCAGAGTAATATCGAGAGATTATCGATCCATGTAGGTCACGCATCAAGCGTGACCTACATTCGTGTCGGCGATATATTCCGGCGAATCCGCCAACAGGTGATCATGCACCTGTTTGCGGATTTGCTTGAATACAATTACACACTACTGGTGGTGCGTAATATTTGGAAAACCATGAAAACACATGCAGAGATCGTGGTCATTGGCGGGGGGATTTATGGGGCGCAGGTGGCATATCACCTGGCGAAGAATGGGCGGAAGGATGTGGTCATCATCGAAAAAGGCGAGATCGCCAGCGGTGAGTCGTCCCATGCGGCGGGGCTGGTGACGCAGTTCGCCACGTCGCAAGCCATGTTGCGCTTCCGCATGTATAGCGTGGAGTTGTACAAGGAATTGGGGTTGTTCGATACGGTCGGCAGTCTGCGCGTGGCTTCGAGCAGGGAGCAACTGCTCGAAATGGAGCGAAGCGTCAGCCGCGCAAAAGCATTGGGGCTGGACTGCGCGGTCATCGGTCCGGATGAGGCGGCGAAGCACATGCCGCAGATCACGAAGAAGGAATTGTTCGGCGGAATCTATCTGCCCGGCGACGGTCAACTTGATCCGTATACGGCGACGACATCGATGGTGAATTTTGCGAAGCAATTGGGCGTGGAGGTGTACACCAATACGCGCGTGACCGGAATCAAACTCTCGGCGAAGGGAGAGGTTCAGGCGGTCGTAACAGATAAAGGCGAAGTCCGATGCGAGATCGTCATCAACGCGGCAGGGCTGTGGGCGCCGCGTATCGCCGCCATGGCGGGGTTGAACATCCCAACCACCCCGGTGGACCATCAACATATTGCTTTGCGCGCGGTTCCCGGACACGAATTCGATGCGAAAACCCCCTGTATGCGTGACCCGGATAATTTGGTTTATATGCGTCAGGAGCATGGCGGTTTGGTGATTGGCGGTTATGAGCCGAAGCCTTTGCCGCGCTGGATCGACGGAACGCCGTGGGAACATGGCAGTAAATCTTTCCCCGGCGATATGGATCAATTCGAGATGCTGTTGGAAGGCGCGATTCGCCGCATTCCGTTTTTGGATCAGGCGGGGATCATCACGTTGGTTCGTCACCCCGGCGCATACACGCCCGATTGCCAGCCCCTGCTCGGACCGATGCCCGGCGTGAAGGGCTTTTGGATGCTGGCGGGCATGTCTCTGAATGGTTATGGCGGCGCGGGCGGCATGGGTAAATTGATGGCGGAGTGGATCATCGACGGCGAAGCGCCCATGGATATTTACGGGTATCGCGCCACGCGCTTTGGCAATTACTATTCCGATTTCAAGTATGCGGCGGATCGAACCTGCGAGAGCGTGAAGTATTACTATCGCTTGCGCTTCCCGCACGACGAACATGAAACGGCGCGCCCGCATCGCGTCAGCCCGTTGCATTATCGTTTGATGGAGAACAGCGCGGTCTTCGGCGAGAAGTTTGGCTGGGAGCGGGTCAACTACTTCGACCCGGGCAAAGAGTGGCGGCGCATGGGTGAGGATCAGCGCCTGTGGGGTTGGACAAAGCCGCCTTACTTTGAGCGCTTGCGCAAGGAACACATCGCCACCCGCGAGCGGGTCTGTTTGTACGACCTGACTTCATTCGGTAAGATCGAAGTCAAGGGACCCGGCGCATTGCCGTTATTGCAAAGATTGACATCGAGCAATATTGATAAACCGGTTGGGAGCGCCATTTACACCCAGTTTTTGAATCGCAATGGCGGCATTGAATCAGATTTAACTGTGACCCGCCTGGGCGCGGATTATTTCTGGGTCATCACGGGCTCGGGCTTTATCGCCAATGACCACGCCCGCATCTTGATGCATGTGGATGAATCAGACGGCGAAGTCTCGATCCGCGATATTACGCAGGAACATGCCTGTCTCGCCTTGTGGGGTCCGAAGTCGCGCGAGGTGTTGAAGAAAATAACGAGCAGCGATGTCTCGAATGAGGCTCATCCATATTTGATGACCAAGCCGATCACGATCAATGGCGTGAAGGCGCTCGCTCAGCGCGTGAGTTATGCGGGTGAACTCGGCTGGGAGTTGTACATTCCCAACAACCGCGCCACGATGGTTTGGGATATGCTCATCGAAGCCGGCAAGGAATTCGGCATGGAACTCGGCGGGTATAAAGTGCTCGATCCGTTGCGGCTGGAGAAGGGTTTCAAGTATTTCACCGTGGACATCACCCCGACCATCACACCCTACGAAGCAGGTCTGGGCTTCTGTGTGGATTTGGATAAAGGTGACTTCATCGGCAAGGAGGCGCTGGTCAAACAAAAAGCGGAGGGCTTGCGCCGTAAACTCTGCACCCTCGTCTTGACCGATACGGATGAATTCGTCCAAATCTACGGCGGGGAGGCGGTTCATCACGACGGGAAGGTTGTCACCCGCGTCCGAAGCGGGGGCTATGGGTTCACCGTCAAGAAAAACATTCTGTATGCCTTTCTTCCCATCGAACTGGCAGTGAAGGGAAACAAGTTCACCGTCGAATTGATCGAGGGTAACCGCGAGGCGGAAGTGACTGCGAACGTGTTATACGACCCGAAAGGCGAAAAACTGAGAGCGTAATCCTCAACCACAAAGGGACACAAAGTGTCATGAAGGAATATCCTTTGTGTACCTTTGTGACACTTTGTGGTAATTATTTTTATGGCAAAGAAAAAAATATCCTCTCCCGCCTATGTCGGCTTCGGCATGTTGACCCCGGTCTACATCATGTCGCTCGACAAACTGCCGAAGTTGAACACCGGCGCAATCGTCCACGAAGTCAGCGATTATGTCTATGACGATGCGGCGATCATCGCCTGCAATCTCAGCCAGTGGGGTGTGCCTTCCGGCATGATTGGCACGGCAGTGGGGGATGATATGCTGGGTCATTATGTGAAGGACCGCCTGGCTGAATTTGGCGTTCAGGGGCAGGTGCGTTTTACAAAAAAGTACAAGACCCCGCTCGAAGTGAACGTCTCGGATAAAAAAGGCGCGCGGACATATTTCTGGCAAAGGTCGAATGAAATCCTCAAAACGCTCGATACCGCCGACCTGTCTCTCATCAAACAAGCCAAGCTGCTGTATGTGGATTGGTATGACAGCGATAAACACATCCTGCGCGCCATGAACGAAGCCCGCAGGCATCGCGTGCCGGTCTTTCTGAATTTCGAGCACGGACATCAGGACCCGGACCTGTTGAAAAAATACTCGGGGCTGGCACCATCTGTCAGGCAGTGACCGATGCGGCGCAGATCGGCAAAAAG
>DAOTXI010000074.1:0-3105 GCA_034435475.1 Anaerolineales bacterium | reverse complement strand
ACGATTGCAGCATGGATTTGACGGCGGCGGTGTAGTAGGCGTTTGCGTCGCCGATGCTTTCAATGTTGAGCATGTGCAATGCAAACGAGGCGATCATGATGACGATGACAATGATCGCGCCTAGACTCATGCCGGGCAGAATCTTTTTGCCAAGTATGGAAGGTTGAGGTTGTGAGGGTAGGGTTACTGTTGTCATGGGTTGTTCCTTGTTTACGTTCTTGATTTGTTTTCACTGTATCAGCCTGTAAATTGGCTGTGCATGATTCGGTTTGGCGGTTTGAGTCTCTGGTTGCCGACAAAGCCATTGGAAATTAATTCAGTGGACTATTGTCCTTCCACGATCAAAGGCGAGGATTCGCTGGGTTGCAAGGCGGCGGCGTCGGCGGTTTGGGTGTTGCCATACATATCAATCGCCGTCACCGTTCCGCTCAATTCGGCGGGGATGCCGTTCCAGAGGACGTAAACCGATTTTCCGTTCACGGTGAAGCGGTATTGCCCTTCGGCGATCTTTTCTGCTGCGGTGAAACCGCCCAGTTTTGCCTCCAACAGTTTGTTGACGTAGAAAGGCAGCAGGATTTCATTTTTCTGCGAGTCATGGAAGGAGGTGTTATCCGAGAAGAAGCGATCCACTCCGCTTGCCAGACCGGCGGTATAAAACCGGATGTACCAGGCGGCGGCGTCTTTTTCAGGAAGGCGGGTAAAGCGGCCCTGCTTGTCATTCTCGCCAACCAACACGCCAAACTCTGTCACCCACATGGCTTTTTCCGCGCCGAGCGAGTCATACATGGATTGAATCTGGGTTTCAAAGTCTTCCACGCTTCCGCCGGTGGAGTCATGCTTGCCTTCGTTATAGTGAATGGCGATGATGTCCTGATACGGCGCGCCGCCTGCCTGGGCGTACTGTTTCCAAAACTGCGAGCCGGGCATATCCTTCCACAACGGGATGGCTGCGCCGCCGTTCATTACCTGACAATCGGCGCAGGCGGCGTGGACGGCTTCGTAACCGCGCTGCATGAATTCGACAAAGGCTTCAGGGTCGTTGCGGAACTGCCCGCAGTTATCGCCTTCGGGTTCGTTGTGCAGCTGCCAGTATTTCACGCCGCGCTGCAAGCCGGGGGCGTCATCCACGCCGTCGCCGTCGTAGCGTTCCACCAGTTTGCCGAGAAAGACAATAAAGGAGTCCAGGTCTGCGTAGCGATCCATCGCGCCTTCATAGGCAAGATAAGGGTAGTCTTCCTGAAAGAAATGCATGCAGGTTTCCGCTGCCGGTCCGCGCGAGGCGAGGTCCCAACCTGCGAACGGCATCACCACGCCCACATATTCCAACCCTTGCGCCTGCGCTCCATTAACAATGGCGTCGCTTAACTCAAAGTGATAATCGCCTTGCTGCGGCTCCAACATGCCCCAGGGAAAATTTTGAACATCGCGCAAATAAATCAAACCGCCCTCTTGCATGGCGGGCAATACCTTATCCATCCGCCGCGCAAAGTCGCTTTCGGCCTGCTCCACCAGCGCAGTGTCGGCATAGAACGCCGCAACGCCCTGCTGTATGATCGACTCGCG
The DNA here is from genome assembly GCA_034435475.1 of Anaerolineales bacterium. GTDB lineage: Bacteria > Chloroflexota > Anaerolineae > Anaerolineales > Villigracilaceae > Villigracilis. The sequence goes on along the minus strand of DAOTXI010000074.1, from coordinate 1,542 downwards.
CACATTATTTTGAACCATGTGCATTGAGATCGTGCCAATGGCGGAAAAGTGATTCGCCTCCGCGCTGACCGTGGGCAGGTCTTTCACCCATTGGGCAACGGCGGCCGCTTCGGCAGATTCGGTCAATTCGGGCTGCGAGTTTTGAGGCGGTTGGTTTGCGTTCTGTTGTTCGGTGGGCGGCGGGTTTTGTCCGCCGGGCGTTGCGGGCGGAGGTTGAGGCGGTTCCGTCTGTTGCGGCGCAGGCGGGGTGGCGGGCTGCCCGCCGCAGGCTGCCAGCATCAGAGCGATCACCAAAACGAGTAATACGAACGTCCTTCTTTGCATTTTCATTCTCCTTATTAATAAACACGTCGCGGCTTTGTCGGCAATAAGAGACTCAAACCACAAAACCCGAACAACATGCCGATGACGTGCATTCAACCGATGCATTAGTTTCAAACGCTGATCATTGACTCGAAACGTCCACATGCGGTTTACAAGCGCCTCCAGTTTAATGTTCCTTTCCAACTACCGAGAGTGAACCCTGTCACGAATTCTCTCAATCGTCCGTGACTGCCGTCATGGGCGCTGTGACAAGGTCATTACGCCAGTCATGCCTCCTGCCATTCCCTTCGTGATAAGATTTGAACATGCGCGCCAACGATGACTCCGCCCGCGTCAATCGTACCGCCCCCTGGATCTGGCTTGGCTTTCTGTTTGGCATGACGCTGATGGATTTTGCCCTCTACACGCCGCAAATTCAGCAACTACTGGGAGAGGGCGCGCGGGTACAACCTCAGTTCATATCACCCAACAATCCAATTCCAACCCAGCCAGTGCGCATCAACTTGACCCCTGTTTATCTCTTTTATTCGTTCAACGGTGTCACAGCTTTATTATTCCTGACAGTCACCTATTGGGACTGGCTTCAGGAGCAGTTCGACGAATACTTTTACCCGCTCATGCTGGTTGTCATCTCCGCCGCGCCCATTCTCATCAGCGCGCTGATCGTCCCGCGCTTCCCGCCGGGTCCGTTGGCTAATGCGGAGGGCATGGCGCTGCGCCAGCTGCCGATCCTGTTCGTTGCGCTCGCGCTCACGGCATGGAAATATCAATTTGTCCACGTCGTGTTCTTCAGCCTTGCCGTCACCGCCTTTGAACTCGGCTTGATCGCGGTCAATCCATTTGAAAGCCGCAATATCACTGTCTATTTATTCATTGCCATCATCCGCACCATCAGTTTCATCGCCGTCGGATATTTCATCAGCGCCCTTGTGACCAGCCTGCGCGAACAGCGCGAATCGCTGCAAAAGGCAAACGCCAACCTGGCGCATTACGCCTCCACGCTCGAACAGTTGGCGGTCAGCCGCGAGCGCAACCGCCTTGCCCGCGAACTGCACGACACGCTTGCTCACTCGCTCACCGCCATCTCGGTCTCGCTCGAAACCGCCAAAGCCTACTTCGACGTGGACCGCGAACAAACCCGCGCCTTGCTCGATAAATCGCTCAGCTCCACCCGCAAAGGCATTGAAGACACCCGCCGCGCCTTGAAAGCATTACGGT
>DAOTXI010000073.1:0-1624 GCA_034435475.1 Anaerolineales bacterium | reverse complement strand
CTGGCGATTGCCTTCATCACCGCCACGGGTATTTTGCTGGCGGATATGCTCGGCAACCCAATGGTGATCTGGGGCGTTCCGATTCTGTCCATTATTTCCCTGTTTATTGCTGTTGGTTTTATTTATCGCGAATTGAGGAGAAAATCTCATGGGCGTATTTGATCCCTTTGTGGAACTCGCCAAAGGCTTGGGCGAGACCCTGCGCTCCTTTTTGACGGAGAAGACGGTCACTTACCAGTACCCCGAAGAGAAACGACCCGTCCGCCCGCGCTTTCGCGGCCGCCATGTTTTGAAGCGCTACGACAACGGCTTGGAGAAGTGTATCGGCTGTTCGCTGTGCGCCGCCGCCTGCCCCGCGGATGCGATCTTCGTGGAAGCCTCGGAAAACACGGACGAGAAGCGCTTCTCACCCGGTGAACGCTACGCCTCCACCTACGAGATCAACATGCTGCGCTGTATCTATTGCGGCTTCTGCGAGGATGCCTGCCCGACCGAGGCGATTGTGCTGGGCGATAACTACGAACTTTCTTTCACCAGCCGTCAGGAAGCGATCTATACCAAGGATTTATTGTTAGAGCCTGTTGTTTCGGAGGATATGCTTACACCACGTAAGGTTGAGTCTGGCATGTTCACCCGCTCGGTGCCAGAAATGCAGGACCCCAGAGATTAAATTTGATACTTAAAGAAGATTATTCAATGAAACAAAATTATTTTTTCAGATGGCTTGCGGTGGTATTTGTAACAACCATCTTTGTTTCATTTGCCCTCATGTCCCCTTCGGCATCAGCCCAAGAGGGAAATCCTCCCGTTCCAACAGATACGCCTGCAGAAATCTCAACGGAAGAACCTGGGTTTTACCCCACCATTGTTCCAACGCCGACTGTGCCGTTGGAAATCGCTCCTGATGATGCCCAGCCGTTCAAGATGCAGGGCATGGACGAGTCTGCTCCTCAAAGCGCTGGTGGTTGGTCCCTTCCTCAGAATATTTCATTATCCGCCTCCGCTTCGATAGACCCAAACATTTCGATTGCCCCAAATGGGAGCGTCCATATCGTTTGGGTGGAGGTAGATGACGGTCATTCAGAGGTTGTATACATATATCGAGACGAGTCGGGAGCGTGGTCGCCTGTCATCACTGTATCAAACAGCGGTTCGTTCAATGCTGGGACACCCCAGATCGCAACCGACAGCAATAACGCGGCACACATTGTATGGTCGCAGGATGACCTCAATAACTCGGAGGTCATGTACACTCGATGCGCCGACGGTTCCTGCCTTCCCGCCGTTAATTTATCGGGTCCCGCCAACTGGGATTGCGGAAAATATCTGCCCAACCTATTGGATTGGAAAAGCGAATTCCCCACTGTTGGGATAGATCAAGCAAACCAGGTTATGGTCTTATGGCGGGCATATGAGCCCAATGAAATTACAATGCCCTACAGCACCTGGGATATGACAGGTTCGCCGCCCGCGGTACGGTCGGGGTGCATACCTTACAACCCGGATATCCCCGTACATATCATAGGCGCGGCGCGGGTTGTCGGAACAGGGGAGCGCGATTTCCGGCTGGTCTATGAAGAATTGCCGAACAGCGGCATTCCCAGAATTTATTACGGCATTTATA
>DAOTXI010000072.1:0-5657 GCA_034435475.1 Anaerolineales bacterium | reverse complement strand
TCAAGGATCACCGGCATCCGATTATGCAGGCTGGACATCAAATCAATCGGCTCGGTGGTTATGATGGTGCAGGTGCGCAGGGAGTCGCCTTCGGGCGAGTTCCACACATCCCACAAACCGGCGAAGGCAAATGGATTGTGATCTTTCATATGAATGAAATAGGGAGTCTTTGTCTTTGCTCCCGCGGCGGCTTTCCATTCGTAGAATCCGTCTGCAAGGATGAGGCAGCGTTTGTATTTGAACCCGCCGCGAAAGGATGGTTTTTCGGCGATGGTCTCGCCGCGCGCGTTGATGAGTTTGTTTCCGATGGCGGGGTCTTTTGCCCAGGAGGGAATCAGCCCCCAGAGAAAAAAATCCGCCTTGTTTTTCGCATCGTTCGGGATGGCAAGTACGGGCTGGCTTGGCGCGATGTTGAAACGCGGCGCAAACTGGGTTGGGAATTCATATGAGCCGAACGCATCCGCAAGTTCCGCGGGGTCGGTAGTGAGTGTGAATCGTCCGCACATGGGTTCTCCTTGATTATGTTTCCAGACTCGGAAGAGTGAAATAAAAGGTCGAGCCTTTCCCGGGTTCAGATTGGAGCCAGATTCTGCCGCGGTGGAATTCGATGATGCGCTTGACGAGCGCGAGTCCGATACCGGTGCCGTCTGTATTTGTGTTGAGTTTGTTGAACAACCCGAAGACGCGGTCCTGGTATTGCGCTTCGATTCCGATTCCATTGTCCTGGACAAAGAAAATCGGATAACCATTTGCGTCCCGTTGCGAGCCGATTCTGATCTTCGGATGAGGTTGATCGCCCATGAATTTAACGGCATTTTCGACCAGGTTTTGGATAACCTCCGTCAGGCGAATACGGTCTCCGGATATTTTTAATCCTTCATCGGCAAAATCAATCACGACCTTTCTGGCGGCGATGGGTCCCTCGAGCATTTCGAGCGCGTCCTTTACGATCGTGGCGAACTCGATTTCCACTGGTTCGTTGGAGATTCGCCCGATGCGTGATAGTTCAAGCAGGTCATTGAGTAATTCATGCATTTTCTCCACAGCCTGCCGGATGCGCCCCAGGTCCCGCATAAGGTGCTCCTGGTCTTCTGACAGAGCGTCTTTTTCGATGTAGCCTAAAAATCCGCTGATTGTCACCAGTGGGGATTTTAGGTCGTGCGAGACCGTGTAGGTGAAACGCTCAAGTTCGGCATTCTTGGCTTCCAACTCGGCGATCAATTGCTCGCGCTCCATCTCCGCCTGCTTTCGTTCTGAAATATTGCGCGATATTCCCGTGGTGCCGATCACAACCCCGTTCTTGTCGCGGATCGGGGTCTTTGTGGTTTCAACCCAATATTCCCGTCCTTCCTTATCTTTTTGTTTTTCTTCGATGGTCTTGGGTTTCCCGCTTTGAATAACCTCCACATCGTCCATTCGGTAAAAATCGGCAAAGGGAAGCTCCCAGATTTCCCTGTCGGTTCCGCCAATCACATCCCCTTCCTTCCGTCCGCTGACTCGCAGGAATTCATCATTGACCGCTATGTAACGGCTTTCCAAATCTTTGAGCCAAGCCATGTCTGGAATATTGTTCAGGATGGCGGTTTGTTGAAGCAGGGTCTCCTGAACTTTTTGCTCCGCTATTTTCTGTTCGGTAATGTCCTGCACGGCGCCAATGATCCCCGCCAGGCGATTTTCCTTGTAGTCCCAGATTGGATGGGCAAAAATACGTTCCCAGCGGATCTCGCCATTTTTTGCAAAGGTTCGTATTTCGGAGCCTTGAACTTCTTTGTTGCCCAGCAATTGTTCCATGTCCCTGGCGTCCTGATCGAGATCGTCCGGGTGGATGTGAGCATACCATCCGCCTGAGGACATGTATTCCTCCGGGGAATACCCGGTCATTTTTTCGAATGCGCCTGCCACCCAGACCGTGCGGGCTTTATCGCCGCTTTCCATGACGCTTTCGAAGGTGTAATCGGAACTGACACTTGAGATCAGTCGGTATCTTTCTTCGCTGTTTCGCGCCCTTTGAATGGCGTCTCGCAAAGTGCGGATGGTCAGGTATTGCAATATGGCAAATATCGGGAAAAGCGCGAGGCTTATCACCCAGGTCAATTGTGGCGGTTGGGCTTCCTGCGCGGGAATGATCCCGTTGCGCGACGCGTAAACCATAACGAGCCCAGACAGAAGGCTGAGAAGGGTGATTGAAACGGAAAGCCGGGGACCCAGGATCAAGCCGCCGATCAGGATGACCAGCGGATACCCGACAATATAGGCTTCATCCTGAACGCCGTATCCCGTAAACGCCGTCAGTGTAAGGAAAAGCCAGAACGCAAAAGTCTGTATCAACCCCGCGATTTGAACGTATCCCCGGCGCAGGAGATACAGGAGGAAAAAGTTAATCGCTTCGCCGAACAGAGCCTGCGTCCATGCGCGCGCCGACAATTCCGGTAATGTCGTCAGGATATATGCCAGGTAGGGGATTGGGACGAGAACCAGCGCCCATAGAATGATGTTTAATAAAGACGCCTGGCGGTTTTTCTCCTCGTCGTCGAAGACGGGCGGACGGATGATTTTTAAGACTTGCTCCATCGGTCCTAGTGCCTTAATTTTCTCGCATCCCCGTCGCGCATGGTAACGCCCGTCGCGTCGAGATGCTCCAACAAGGCTTGGGCGTATTTCCTTGTCGTTCCCAGCATATCCCGAACTTCGGCGAGTGTGATGCTTCCCTTTTCACGTATCGCCACCTTGATCCGTTCTATGATCTCTTCGTAATCCTTTTTGCGGAAGATGACATCCTCCGACACCGCCGTCAGTTCCCCCAATTCGATCAGGGCGTTGACGATTTCCGCCCCCGCCTCTGCCTGACATTCCTTGACGCTGGGTGTCGAATAGGGATTTGATTCAAACCTGCGCCTCAAGCCCTCGACCTTTGCCCGGTCTGCCCCATCGAATTTGATTTCATGCCCCGGGCTGGATACCGCTCCGCGTGAGTCGACGAGTATATTATTAGCAACAATGAAAGCTAGGATGGCGTTGAAGAATTTTGGGGCAAGTTTCATCCTGCTCTTCAATTCTTCGCGCGGAATGCCCCTGCGCAGGGGGAACTGGGCGTGATACGTTTCCACCAGTTGCAGGATCGCTGCCTGTAAGTTCTTCCAGTATGCCGATGTCGTTGCCAGCGAGTCGCCGAGGAGGACGATCTGCCCATTGTTTGCCAGTTCGTTCAACGCGGTTTGGGCGGAGGCGGATTCAAGCCTTGATTTGGCGATGATCTCGCCGGTTGTGGCAATTTGCAGAGCAAGCGCGGCTTCGAGCAGAATATCCGTTGGGGAACCCTGGGCAAGGGCTTCGAGCGATTTGAGCACATTGGCATCGAAGCGTTTATGCCTCCCCTTTGGTTGATGGTCAATCACCGATCCGCCACCGAGCGTTTCACCTGGTGAGGGGCGGCGCAGGATGTATCTGTCTCCGCGCAGGGCAACGACGGGGTCGCGCAATTCGAGTTGAATCCAGCCTTCCCCGCCCGCTTTGATCTCGTCTATCCCAAGCAGGCGAATTGTTCCCACTGTTTCACTTGCGCCGGTAAAAAATTTCACCTCATCCCCATGCGCGATTGGTTTTTGGATGTCTTTCAAAGCTTGAAAACTGGCGTCTATTCGTTTTGTTGCCAAATATTGACCCGGATGCGCAAGCACATCGCCGCGCCGGACTTTCTCCATATCCACCCCTGAAAGGTTGACCGCCGTCCGTGAACCGGGCACGGCTGTCTCTTCTTTCTTTTTATGCGTCTGCAACCCGCGGATGCGTCCCTTGATTCCACCCGGCAGGATTTCCACTTCATCGCCGACGGAGAATTTCCCATCCCTCAAGGTTCCCGTCACCACGGTTCCAAATCCGCTCATGCTAAATATTCGGTCAATCGGCAGGCGTGGACGGTTAAGGTCGGGGCGGGTGGGTTTATTTTGCAGGAGAGATTGCAGGTTTGAGATGAGATCATCGAGCCCGGTCTTGTTTTTCGCGGAGACCCGGATGATGGGGGCGTCTTTTAAGACGGTATCGCTCACAGCGGCGCGAACGTCCTGTGAGATCAAGTCAAGCCAATCTGAGTCTGAGGCGAGATCGGTCTTTGTCAACACGATCAGACCGGCGGGGATCTTCAATAGATCCAGGATCGCCAGATGTTCCTTAGTCTGCGGCATCACCCCTTCGTCGGCGGCGATGATGAGCATGGCGGCGTCAATCCCGCCGATACCGGAGAGCATGTTTTCGATGAAGTCGCGATGACCGGGCACATCCACGATTCCAACTTCTTCGCCATCAGGCAGGGATAACCAGCCGAAACCGAGTTCGATGGTCATCTCGCGGGCTTTCTCCTCCTTGAGGCGGTCCGGATGTATGCCGGTGAGCGCTTCGATCAGGGTGGATTTGCCGTGGTCTACATGACCTGCTGTGCCGATGACTCTCATGCCGATAATTTAACCACACTTTTTCGCCGTTCCCTTTGCGTCATTTCTGTGTGGAAAATAAAAGCGGACATTGAAAACGTCCGCTTGGTCTGGTGGTATCAGGCGAATTATTTTTTACCGGGTTTCTTCCCATGCCCCATGATGCGTTGATAAGAGGTCATCCATTCATGCAGGATGTTCATCAGTTCCTGTAATTGTTTTTCCGAAACATCGGCGGTCTGGTGGACCTGGTCGCGCAAGGCCTGCGTGATGTCGTTCATGGCGGCTGTGCGCTCCTCGCTCTTGACCACCTCTTTGCGCAGGTCGCGGAAGGCTTCTTCGGAGGAAAGGCTGTACCCGGTCCAGCGTTTCTGGTCGTCGGCTTTGAAGCTGATCCATTCCTGACGCAGGCGTTCTTCGGCGAGACGCTGCATTTCGGTCACTTCGTTGATGCGGCGCTCGAGTTTGTTGTTGAGGTCCATATAGGTCTCCTGCGCCTTCTTTGCGTTGCGCAGGGTCTCGTCCAGTTTTTGCACCTGTACATCCAGGGCTTCGGCATCCTTTTGAAAGGCGCTGAACTTTTCCTCCCATTCCTTCCAACCCCGGTCACGATCAACCTGCGCCACCATCTGTTGCTCAAGAAATACCGTTTGCGCCTGTTTTCTTTCGAGTTCGGAGGCAAGCAGATCCGTGATCCGGTTTTCGACGTTGCGGATCGAGTCTCCATGCACGGTGGATTTATCGCGGTTTTCGTCTATGCGTTTTCGCAGCGCGGTTAATTCACCCTGGATATCCGAGATGCGTTTTAAGTCGTTCTTGCGCGCCTCTTCGTTTGCCATCAAGGTATGGCGGACATCTCCAGTAGTCCGCTGGGCTTCCTCCACCGTCAACCTCAGATCACGGATGTCGTTGAGGGTGCGCTGGTTTTCGTCGCCGCGTTCCTTGATCTGCTTCTTGAATTCCGCCGGGTTAAATGAGGCTTTGACCTGGGCGATCGCCTTGTTTAGCTCACTGACCTCGCTCTGAACGCGTTTTGCGGTTTCCTTTTCGGCTTTTGCGCGGGCTTTTTCGTTCTCGTCTATCACTTTCAGGATGTCGGCGCGCTGTTTGGTCAACATGGACTCGAATTGCTCCACGCGTTTTGCGGCCGGGGTGACTTCGGTCATTTGTTTGCCGAAGGTCTTCATTTGCTTCGAGAGGACGCTCACCGACGATTCGAAGGAGGCAAGG
>DAOTXI010000071.1:0-5251 GCA_034435475.1 Anaerolineales bacterium | reverse complement strand
GGTAATGTCTTCGTGCTCAAGGGGGGCCGGCGCATCAGACATCGTTTCTGTTCCCCAAAACTTCGTGATGGGAATCTTGAGGAAGAACACCAGGGCTTCCAACTCGGGCAGGGATGGCGCGCGCCGTCCTTCTTCGTAAGCGCGGAACAAGCCGGGTTTGACGCCGATGGCATCGGCACATTCCTTGATGCTGCGCCGTTCCGCCATGCGGGCGTCTCGAATCAATACACCTAACTTTTTCTCTCGAATGGTTATCTGGGCGTTCGTCATGTCACCTCGTCAATCAAAATCCTATTATAGCAGAGTGATTCAACGTCTCGCTGCCGGGTCTGCGGATTTGCCGCCCATGAATATCTCAGCCCCGAGCTTGTACCCAGCCGCTTCGAGCCGCGGGGTGAAGAGGGGACGAATGCCTGTGGGCTTCAACTCGCCCAGGACTTTTCCGTCCTCGGTCACGCCGGTCTGGCTGAATTTGAATATGTCGGTCAGGACGACGACATCGCCTTCCATGCCTGCCACTTCGGTGATGGCGGTCACCTTGCGTTTGCCGTCCTTGAGACGCGTCTGCTGGATGATCAGGTCTATGGCGGAGGAAATTTGCTGGCGCACAACCTTAAGCGGCAGTTCCATGCCTGCCATCAAGACCAGGGTTTCGAGCCGGGAGATGGCGTCGCGCGGGCTGTTGGCGTGGACGGTGGTCAGGGAGCCGTCATGCCCCGTATTCATCGCCTGAAGCATGTCGAGCGCCTCGCCGCCGCGCACTTCACCCACCACGATCCGGTCGGGGCGCATTCGCAATGAGTTCCGAACAAGGTCGCGGATGGTAACGGCGTTCATACCCTCTGTATTGGCAGGTTTCGTCTCCATGCGCATGACGTGTTCCTGCTGAAGTTGTAATTCAGCGGCGTCTTCGATGGTGATGATACGCTCGTTTTCGGGGATGAACCCGGAGACGACGTTTAGCAGCGTGGTCTTGCCGGAACCTGTTCCGCCTGAAATGATGATGTTGAAGCGCGCCTTGACGCAGGCTCCCAAAAATTCAGCCATGTGGGCGGTGATCGAGCCGAAATTGATCAGGTCTTCCACGCCGAGTTTGTCCTTGTGGAATTTCCGGATGGTGATGGAAGGTCCGTCTATGGCAACCGGGCGCACAACGGCGTTGACGCGCGAGCCATCGGGCAGGCGGGCGTCCACAGTCGGCGAGTCAAAGTCAACGTGGCGACCCAGGGGCATGATGATTCGGTCTATGATCCGCAGAACGTGATCGTCGTCGTCGAAGGCGGCGTCGCTCTTTATCAATTGTCCTTTTTTTTCGATGAAGATCCGTTTTGGTCCATTGACCATGATCTCTGATACATCGGGGTCATCCAACAGGGGCTGGATGGGACCATACCCCAACAGGTCGTTCAACACCTGCCGGAAGATGTCCTTTTTCAGATCTTCGGGAAAACTCAACTGGGTCGTTTCGAAGGCGCGCCCGATATTTTGCTGGATGAAGGCGCTTCTCTTCGAGGCTTCGACACCTTCGGTTTCCAACGCGCGTAGAAGCGTATCTGCCAGATATTTTTTTACACGGATGAGGTCCTGCCCCGTCAGGCGTTGGGGGGCATTCCCGGGTTTGGCATTCATGAATTTGCGTCCCCGGTCTGATCACTGGCAAGCGGCATGATCCAAACGATCTGGTCCTTCCGCACTGCCATGAACGGACCGGAAAATACCACTTCGCCCGCGGGGTTGGTCACCGTCGCTTCTGTAACCGCAAGGAATTTTTCTTCGTTTTCCAGTTCGTCCTTCAACCGTTCATCCTGACGCACATGGATGAAGCCCCTGACCTCCCCGGACGCCGTCTGAACGACCGCTGGAACCGGGACCTTCTGGATGACATTGGTGAAGTATTTCCCTTTTTCGTCGTATTCGATTGTCATGGTTTTCTCCCGCCGCCGTATAGGAGATGAGGTCAGCCTCCGCGCATCCTGCGGGCAAGGTCTGCCATCTCGCGGGCGGTGTCATGAAAGATGATGGATGCAGTGTCGTTCGGGAATTTTAACGTATAAGGGCGGTGCTGGCTGTTTGCAAAAGCGAAATTTGTATCAAGGTAGGGAATCGCCGAGTTGACCTTTATGCCGAGCAGGTTTTCCGCCTCACGCTTGCTCAACCCCTCCAGACCGGAATGGCGGTTGAGAATGGTATATAGCGCTTCTCCATTGACACCCTTCGATTGCAAATAATCCAGGATGGTTCCCGTCAGAGAAATGGTGCTGACATCGGTGCTAATGAGCAGGGTTACAACGTCGGCATGTTGAATGAGTGGAATGGTGATCTTGGAAAGCGAACGCCCAATATCTACAAGGACGAAATCATGGGTGGCTTTCAATTCGGCGATCAGGTCCCAGATACGTTCAACGTTCAATCGATTGCTTAGTTCGGGGTCAGGCGAGCCAGCCAGAAGGTGAAACCGCCATAATTCAACCAAGGGCAGTGATTTTTTGATGAAATCCGGCGAGGTTTCCTGAGAGGATCGTTCCGCCAGGGTGATGATATTTTCCATGCCGTCATACCCAATAATGGGCGCAATCGAACCGATGGGAAAGACTAGGTCGGCTACTGCCACCCGGGCTTCGGGGTTAAGTTTTGCAATCTCCACCCCCATGTTCGCGCAAAGCGATGAAACGCCGGTCCCGCCCTTGTCGCTCAGGAAGGCGATCATCAAGCCGCCCTTTTTCATGATTTCCTCTGAAATGCCGAAAAAACGCCTGACGGCATCGCTCAACAGCGAGACAGCCTGACCGGATTTTGTGATGTAATCGCTGAAACCCGCCTCGCGGCAGGTATTGATACGGGCGGGGTCATGGTCGCTGCTTAAAGCCACAAGATGTAATTGAGCGGTGCGCGGATCGCGGTGGAGTTTGGAAGCAAGTTCCTCCCCCTTAAGATCGGATAACACCGGGTCAATGACCGCCATATCGGGGCGGTCACGCCAGGAAACAATCAAGCCCTCCTTGCCGGAGCCAGCCTGAAGGACTTCAAAATCAAGTTCCTGCAACTTGCGGGCGATGAAATTTCTACTTGCGGAGTCTGAGTCGACGATCAGGATTTTCTTTTGAGGCATGGCTTATTTCCAGCGCATGCCCGTCGTCATGCGCAAGCGTCACGATTCGATGGGGGGCATGAGGTATCCCAACCCGGAACGCGTGACAATATGGCGGGGTGTGTGGGCGTCCTTCTCCAGCTTCTGGCGCAGGCGGGCGATGCTCACCCACAGGATTTCCTTGTCGTTCTTGTATTCGACGCCCCATACGCTGGTCAGCAATTCCTCAGAGGTCAGGATCTTGCCAACATTGTGCGCAAAATGGAGCAGGAGCCGGTATTCGGTGGCGGAAAGCGATACGGGATTTTCACCCCGCCAGACCTCCGCCCGGGCAAAATCTATCTTGAGTTCTTCGTGCGTAAAGAAACGCACCTGCCCCGACTCGGCTGGGGCTTGTTGTGCCCTGCGAAGCACTGCACGGACCCGTGCGAGCAACTCGGTGGCGGAGAACGGCTTGACCAGATAATCATCGGCGCCGAGGTCCAGCCCGCGCACGCGGTCCTGTTCTTCGCCGCGCGCCGTCAGAATGACGATGGGCACATTGGTAAATTCGCGCAAGCGTTGAGTCGCGCCAAACCCATCAAGACGCGGCATCATCACATCCATCAGGACCAGATCAATTGGGTTGGCGGAAAAAACGTCCAATGCCTGCATCCCGTCCTGGGCAGTGATCACTTCATACCCTTCAGAGTGCAGGTTCGCCTCAAGAAGGCGCAAGTACCGGGGTTCGTCGTCCACAATCAAAATACGCTTCGCCATAACAGCTCCTTGGGAGTCGGTTGCATGGGGTCAAAGCGTTGGGTCGGCGGGGAACTCGATAAAGAAGGTTGTGCCGCGATCCAACACTGACTCTACCCAAATATTACCATGATGAGCCATAACAATTTGCTTGCAAATATAAAGACCCAGCCCCGTGCCCGTCACCGTCCGTTCGCCGGGCACGCGATAAAAACGCTCGAATAGGAAGGGAATGAACTCTTCAGGGATTCCTTCGCCTTCGTCTGTAAAAGACAGGCGCACCCGCCCATTCACAACCTTTGCGCCAATGGTAATGCTCGAACCGGGGGCATATTTGATGGCATTACTTAACAAGTTCTCGAAGACCTGGGAAATTCGCACGCCGTCGCCCAAAACGGGGGGAACCGGCTCAAGTTGAAGGTTCACCTTCAATTTGGGATGATGCGTACATACGCGGGCAGTCACGTCACGCAGAAGCGCATCCAGCCGGAGCGGGGAAAATTTGAACTGGATCGTCTTGCTTTGCAGGCGCGCCGACTCAAGCATGTCTTCGATCAATTTTGCGAGGCGGTCAGTCTCCTCGTCAATGATGGTCAGGAATTCGCGCTGGGTGGCTTCGTCCCAATGCGCATCCTGCCGCAAAAGGCTGGTGCTGTAACCTTTGATGAAGCCAAGCGGCGTTCTTAATTCATGCGAAATGGTCGAGACAAAATCATCCTGCAAACGCATCTGGCGCTGGACAGAATCCAACTCGGCGCGCGCCTCCTGAAGTTCCTTGCGCTCGATCAAAGCGGATGCCCAAATGGCTTGAAGCGAAGCTGTATGGATGTGAAGTTCCGAATACTCCGGTCCGCCAAAACGCACGTACAATAACGCCCCGCGCAGGTTTGCGCCAACATAGAGCGGCATACCCAGCAGGTAGGTTTGGGAAATGCGGTTTTTACCTGTCACTCCATCCCGGGGTCCGTGAATAACCATATGTTCGTTCGTAATCACATCGTTCGCCACGCCCTCGCCCCAGGCGGCATCGGCTTCGGCGGTCTTTCCCCGTCCCATGGCGCGGGCATAGACGATATCCAAACCGCGCGTTTTGCGGTCGCTCAGGTAGATCGCCACATTATCGAAAACGAAAAATCCGCGCATGGACAGAAACAACACATCCAACGCGGATTTGATCTCAGGCTTCGATTGCACTTCCTGAAAAATGCGGTGCAGTTCGGAGAGAGTGTTCTTGTCCATCGGTCAATCGCGTATGGCGAGCAGCGGGAATTTGAACGTGGCACCCTTGCCCTCGGTGGATTTTACATCCAACATGGAGCCGTGGGCTTCGACGATCTGGCGCACAAGCGAGAGCCCCAGCCCGGTCCCGCCGTAGCGCCGCGTAGAGGAACCATCCAATTGATGGAACGGCTCGAAGATTTCCTT